>JANYBF010000075.1 GCA_025360895.1 Verrucomicrobiota bacterium | reverse complement strand
CGGGCGAGCTGGCTGCGCAGCCGGGCGATCTCGGCTTTGGCGCGGGCGAGTTCGGCGCGCTGTTTGGTCTGGTCCACGCGGGCCGCGACCAATTCGCGGGCGTGGCGGCGGAGTTCGAGTTGCGAGATGACGTGGTGGGCGAGGACGAGCAGCGCCTGTTTTTGTTCGGGGCGGAGCTGGCGGGGCTTTTTGTCGAGAACGCAAAGCGTGCCGAGCGCATGGCCGTCGGGTGTGATGAGGGGTGCGCCGGCGTAAAAGCGGATTTTTTGCAGCCCGGTGACCAAAGGGTTTTTCTTGAAACGCGGATCCTTCGTTGCATCCGGGACGATGAGGAGGCCCTGGTTCATGATGGCATGGGCACAAAAGGAAATGTCCCGCGCGGTTTCGCTGAGGGACACGCCCACCTTGGATTTGAACCACTGCCGGTCCTCATCCACGAGTGAAATAAGAGCGATGGGGGCCTCGCAAATATGGGCGGCAAGGTCGGCTAGTTCGTCAAAAATCTCCTCGGGCACAGTGTCGAGCACGTCGTATTGCCACAGCACTTTCAGCCGCTTCACTTCGTTTTTTGGGATCGGTGCGCGCATGGGTTTTGACTTCTTTGCGGGGCGATAGTACGCCGGGAACGACGGGAATCAACGACTCTTTTGCGACTCATCGCGGCAACAGGAGAAGCGCCAAAAGGAGCCGCAATCGGAGACTTGCTTCAGTCAAACTCTCCGTGTTTCCAGCCAACGCACAAATGTCTTCAATCATTCTTCGCCAAGGAGTTGTTCCCCGGTGGGAATAACTTCTTAAAAGCCCTCAATTTACAGGCGGTTTAGTTGACATGCCATTGGGAGTATCTCGGGGTAATTATTTTTTAAAAAATATCTTGAGCCATACAAGCGGTGGTAGCAATATACGCCCGCTCCACTACTAATGGGTGGATGTGACCCTTGAAAAACGGCCCGGTTCTCTGAGGAAATTACGAATTTGTTGCTTTTTTTGGAATGATTTTATCTTCAGCCAATTGGGTATAATGCACGAAAAAGATTCAACCAGAAGGAATACCATGATTGATGCCCGTGAAGATGTTTTGACGGCTCCCGCCACCTCCAACCGCCGCCGGTCCACACCGGTTGCCGCCACGCGACCGGGTCGTCGTGAAACGACCGTAACCGGCAAATCCCTGCCCATCAAGCGCGTCTTCAGCGATGCCAAGGTGAAACCGTTCGATCAGATCGAATGGGATCGCCGCACCGCTGAGATCACGGACGATGGCGGCAAGGTGATTTTCAAACAGGAAAACGTGGAAGTGCCGAAGTCGTGGTCGGTGCTCGCGACCAAGGTGGTCGTGTCCAAATACTTTTACGGCGAGCAGCACACATCCGAGCGCGAAACCTCCGTGCGCCAGCTCATTCACCGCATCGCGCGCACCGTCGCCGACTGGGGTGTGAAGGATGGATATTTCAGCAAAGCGGACGGCGAAGTGTTTTTCGACGAACTGACCTGGCTGTCCGTGAATCAGTTCGGCGCGTTCAATTCGCCAGTGTGGTTCAATGTCGGCTTGCATCATCAATACGGCGTCGGCAGCAATTCCGGCAAGGGCAACTGGTTTTACAATCCCCGGACCCGCGAAGCCGAGCGCGCCCGTACGCAATACGAATATCCGCAGTGCAGTGCGTGCTTCATCCAGTCCGTGGACGACAACATGGAAAGCATCATGAAGCTCGCCCACGCCGAGGCGATGCTGTTCAAGTTCGGCTCCGGGACGGGTACGGACCTTTCGCCGATCCGTTCGGCGCGCGAAAAACTCAGCGGCGGCGGTCGCCCCAGCGGCCCGATGTCGTTCCTGAAAGTGTATGACCAGGTGGCGAACGTGGTGAAATCCGGCGGCAAAACCCGCCGGGCTGCGAAGATGAACACCCTGCGCGACTGGCATGGCGACATCGAAGAGTTCATTGACGCGAAGCAAAAGGAAGAGCGCAAGGCGTGGGCCTTGATCGAGCAGGGCTACGACGGTTCGTACAACGGCGAAGCTTACGGCAGCGTAATGTACCAAAACGAAAATCTATCCGTGCGCGCCGGTGATCCATTCATGGAAGCTGCGCTGGCGGGCAAGGAATGGTGGACGCGCTCCATCACCAGCAACAAGCCGCTGGAAAAAAAGGACGCGGCGAAGTTGCTGTTCAAGATCGCCGAAGGGACGTGGATTTGCGGCGATCCTGGGATGCAATACGACGGCGCGATTGAAAAGTGGCACACCTGCAAAGGCACGGAGCCGATTCACTCGACCAATCCGTGCAGCGAATATGTTTTCCTCAACAACACCGCCTGCAATCTCGCCTCGCTGAATCTGATGAAATTCAAGCGCCCGGACGGCAAGTTTGACATTGAAC
>JANYBF010000069.1 GCA_025360895.1 Verrucomicrobiota bacterium | reverse complement strand
TGGTGGGGTTGATCGCCATTGAATTCCCCGGCGTCTGGGGCAACGGCTACGTGGTGACCAACCGCATCCTGCAAAACGAGATGCCATTCCTGGTGCTCGGTGGACTTTTTCTCGCCAAGCTACTGGCCACGGTATTTACGGTCGGTTCCGGCACGGTGGGCGGGGTGTTCACACCCACGCTGTTTCTCGGCGCCAGTCTCGGGGGATTGTTTGGTGTTACCTTGCACAATTTTGGGGGCGCGCTGGAATTGCCAACGAGTTCATTTGCGTTGGTCGGCATGGGCAGTGTGCTGGCCGCCACCACGCGGTCGCCGTTTCTGGCGATGATCATGGTGTTCGAGATTTCCCTGGACTACTCGCTGATGCCCCCGCTTATGTTGGGCTGTGTGATGGCCATTGTCATGGCCGGCCGGCTGGAAAAGGAATCCATTTACACGGAACCGCTGCGTTTGAAGGGGCTGATGGAGGGCGAGGAAACTGCGCGTTTGGGCGCCGCCACGGCGCAGAAGGTGGGCGACGTCATGCTCGCGCCGGTGCCGCCCGTCCGCGAGAATGCTCCGCTGCGGGAAATTGCCAACCGGTTTCTGACGCGGGCCAACAATTTTCTGCCGGTCGTGGACGCCGAGAACCGGTTGCTGGGCGTCGTGGCCTTGCACGACTTGAAGGAGCATTTGGGCGCGGGCGCGGAGTTGAGTGCCGTGATTGCCTATGACGTGATGCGCCCCCCGCCGCGTTGCGCGACGCCCAATCAACGGTTGGTGGACGTGTTGCAACTGGCGCTGGTCAGCGAGCAGCAGAACATTCCGGTGGTCAACACGCTGACCGAAAATCGTCTGGTGGGCGCCCTTTCACGGGCGCAAGTGCTGGGATTGTTTTCCGAGAGCATCGCGGCCAGCAGCAAAATGGGTCTATGAGAATTCGGGAGGTTTACTTCCCGCCGTATGGCTTCGGCGCGTTTCGCCAATCCGCCGTTTTTTCCAACCGCAACACCGCTCGTTTATTTCCAGCGGGCGCTTAGGCGCAAATCCCTTCGATGACACGCCCGTGAACATCCGTGAGGCGGAAGTCACGGCCCTGGTAGCGGACCGTCAGTTGTTTGTGATCAATGCCGCAAAGCTTCAGCATCGTGGCGTGGAGATCATGCACATCCACGTCCTGACCGTCTTCGAGATAGCTATAACCCAGTTCATCCGTGTTGCCCCAGGTGGTGCCGGGTTTAACGCCGCCGCCGGCCATCCAGATGCTGAACGCCTTGATATGATGATCCCGTCCGCTGCCTTGACCCATCGGCGTGCGGCCAAATTCTCCGCCCCAGATCACCAGGGTGTCGTCGAGCATGCCCCGTTGCTTGAGGTCCTGCACCAGCGCCGCACTGGCTTGATCCACGTCGCGGGCCGCTTCGGGCATGTTCTTCTCGATGTCGCCGTGATGATCCCACGCGCGATGGTAAAGCTGGATGAAACGCACACCGCGCTCGGCAAGCCGCCGGGCCATGAGACAGTTGGAGGCGAAGGAACCGTCGCCCGGACGTTTGATCCCATAGTGTTCCAACGTGGATTTCGGCTCGCTGGAAAAATCGGAAAGTTCCGGGACGGAAGTCTGCATCCGAAACGCCATCTCGTATTGCGCGATGCGCGTTTGAATTTCCGGGTCGAGTTTTTCGTCGGCGAGCAGGCCGTTGAGGCGGTTGATTTCCTCAATGACCTGGCGTTGCGTGCTCTGGCAGACGCCTTCGGGATTGCCGACGTAATGTACGGCGTCACCCTTCGATTGAAACTGGATGCCCTGATATTTGCCCGGCAGATAGCCGGCGGACCACTGCCGCGAGGAAACGGGCTGTTGGCCGGCCTTGCCCTGGGTGGTGAACACAACAAAGCCCGGCAAATTCTCCGTCTCCGCGCCGAGACCATAAAACAGCCACGAACCCATGCTGGGCCGGCCTTTGATAATCGAACCGCTGTTCATGAACGCGTGGGCCGGGTCGTGATTGATCTGCTCGGTGTGCATCGAACGCACAATGCAAAGATCGTCGGCGATTCCCGCAATGTGTGGGAACAGGTTCGAGATTTCCTGCCCGGACTGGCCGTATTTCGCGAACGTCACGAACGGCCCGCGGGCTTTGAGCGGAGTGTTTTGCAACTGCGCCAGTTGTTGTCCGTTGGTCATCGACGCCGGGAAGGGTTGGTTGTCCAATTCCTTGAGTTTGGGTTTCCAGTCAAACGATTCCAGATGCGACGGCCCGCCCGCCATGCACAGGTGAATGACCCGTTTTGCTTTCGGGGGAAAATGCAACGGCTGGATCGCGCCCGGAATCCCACGGGGGTCGGGCGCTGCGGCCAGCCGTTTGGGATTGAACAAGGAGGTGAGGGCCAACCCGCCCAAACCATAGGCCGAGCGCGTTAGAAAACTGCGGCGGTTGATACTTTGTTGAAATGATTGCTCGTCGAATGGGAAGCTCATGGTGGTCGTTCAATAACGGGTGATGGTTTCGTGCAGATTGAGCACCACGCGGGCGAGGCTGGTCCAGGCGGCGTACTCGGCGGGGGGCAGAACGGTGGCGGGCGCTGACCGGCCCACGTGCAGGAGTTTTTGCGCCTCGGCCTCGTTCGCCGCGTAATACTTGCGCTGCCCGTCGAGGAATTGAACCAGCGAAGCGGTCTCCGCCTTCCGGGCGGGTCGGAGCAGGGCGGTCTCCATGGCCAGGTTTACACGCGCGGCGTCACTCTTTACTTTCGGTGCGCGGAGCAGTTTTTCCGCGAACGCCCGCGCCGCTTCCACAAACGAGGGGTCGTTCAACAAGGTCAATGCCTGCTGCGGCGTGATGGACACCGGGCGATCCACGGAACATTCCTCGCGCGCGGGCGCGTCAAAGTTCGCCAGCATCGGGTGCAGGAACGTACGCTGCCAGTGCGAGTACACGCCGCGCCGATACTGGCGGGCGTCCGGGCTGGCGAGATAATCGCGATTGGGAAATTGAATGTTCGCATAGTAATCCGCCGGCTGATACGGGAACGCGCTGGGGCCGCCGATCTCGGGATCCAGCAGCCCGGCAATCCACAGCGCGTTGTCGCGCACGAACTCAGCTTCGAGCCGACGCGGATTTTGCCGGGCCAGCAGACGATTGTTGGGATCCAGGTCGCGTAATTCCGGGCGAATGGTGGCGTCCTGCTGATACGCGGCGGAAGCCACGATCAGACGCACGATATGTTTTATGTCCCAGCCGCTGTCCATGAACTCGGCCGCGAGCCAATCGAGCAACTCCGGATGCGTGGGCGGCTCACCTTGGGCACCCAGTTCCTCGGGTTGATTAGAAAGGCCATTGCCGAAAAACTGTTTCCACAGCCGGTTCACAAAAGCGCGGGCCGTGAGCGGGTTCTCCCGGGAAACCAACCAGCGCGCGAGGTCGAGGCGTGAAAGCTGATTGCTGCCGGCGACCTGCGGTTGTGGGAGAAAATGCGGAACGGCCGGTGCGACAATGGCCCCGGACTCGTCCTGCCAGTTGCCGCGTGGCAGCACGCGCGTGAGCTGCCGGTTCGTCGTGGCCACGGTGACGAGCGTCGGCGTGATGCCATGGCGGCATTCGAGGATTTCATGATTCAACGCCTTGAGTTGCGCGAAAGTGGAGAGGCTTTGAGTCGTGCTGTGTAACCACGCCGAGGCCAGCGTCTGCTTCTGGTTCCGGGTGCGTCGCCCAGGAACGCATTCCAAGGCTTGGATGAATTCCGGCGTCGCGCCGGAGCCCAACGCTGATGAGGTCGCGAGCGGTGAGGTCGCGACCCGGAAACAGCCGAGCGCGTCCGCTTCAATGTTCACCTCGAGGATGTCGCCCGCAGCCACCGCCAGCGGCGGGTCGAGCAGATAGACGGCCGATTGGCGATTCGTCGCGGACTCGGTGCCGAGCTTCCAGGTCCGCCGCACATCAAGCAACTCGTAGCCGTTCTCGTAGATGGGCCGTTTGCTCGTCGCCTCGGCGTGATAGAATTGCAACTTCGTTGTCCGGCCAGGAGCGGGTTTGACTTCGGCCCCAAGTCGGATTTCCGTTCCTCCCGTTTCGCGGCGCAGGGATGAATGGTTGTGGTCCGGGTGCGGCAAGAGTTCGAGCCGTACGGCCGAAATCCAACCCGCTTCGAGTGCTACGCTTACTTGGAACTTGTCGGCCTTCCCTATTTTGCCCGCACACAGAATGCGGCCGTCCGGTTGTACCGTGAGGGTGGCTGGTGAATTGGAATTGGCGAATTTCACCGTGGGTTGAAGGTCAACGTGCCAGCCGTCGGGTGAGGTTTTAAGGAAGTTCCGAATTTCGCTCTGCCACGATTGAAAACTTTCACGCCCCGGCGCCGTGGCGGTGGCGGCTGCCATTTCTGCTTCCACCAGTTGGCCGACCTCCGCGTTAAGCTGCGCCTCCCGTCGGAGCAGGTATTGATTTGTGACGAACAGTTCCGGCGGGAACGGATGATCGTTGCTCCAACCGGCGAGTTCCGGATTGGGCGTGTAGCCGTAATCCTGATAGACGCCCCATTGCTTCACGTCGCCGAAAAACGCCGCCAGGGAATAAAAGTCCCGCTGCGTGAAAGGGTCGTATTTATGGTCGTGACACTCGGCGCAAGCCATCGTCGAGCCGAGCCAGGTCGTCGAAACCGTTCGCACACGATCGGCGGCATACTTGGCAAGATATTCCTTGGGCTGCGCGCCGCCTTCGCGCGTCATCATGTTCAAGCGGTTGAAACCCGTCGCAATCTTCTGTTCCTCCGTCGGGTTCGGCAGGAGATCGCCGGCAATCTGTTCGATCGTGAATTGGTCGAAGGGCTGGTTGCGATTGAACGACGCGATGACGTAATCGCGATAGGGGAAGACGTTTTGGTTCTGGTCCCCGTGATAGCCGACGGTATCCGCGAATCGTACGGCATCGAGCCACGGCACCGCCATGCGTTCGCCGTAGTGCGGCGAAGCGAGCAGTCGTTCGACCTGTTTTGCGTAGGCCTTGGGTGAACGATCTTTCACGAATTGTTCCACCTCGGCCGGCGTCGGGGGCAGGCCCGTCAAATCGAGCGCAAGCCGCCGCAACAAGGTGCATCGATCCGCCGGCGCTGACGGTGTGATCTTCGCTTCTTCCAGCCGGGCCAGGATGAAAGCGTCAATCGCACCCTGGGTCCATTTGGGGTTGGCAACCGGCGGTAACGTCGGTCGCTGAACCGGGGCGTACGACCAGTGTGGCTCATACACCGCTCCGGCGGCGATCCAGCGGCGCAGCAAATCCTTTTGCGCGGGCGTTACGGTCTTGTGCGAGGCCGGCGGCGGCATGTGTTCCTCGGGATCCGGGCTGTCGAGCCGCTGGATCAACTCGCTCGCTTCCGGCTGGCCCGGCACGATGGCCGCTTTTTCCACCGCCACCTCGCGCACATCGAGCCGGAGCTTCGCCTTCCGATTTTTCAGTTCCGGCCCATGACAACGAAAACAATTTTCGGCGAGGATCGGCCGGATGTCGCGGTTGAAATGAATGGCGGGCGATTCGCCGGCCAGGGCAGGGGACGCCAGCGCCAGCAATCCCATGAGGATGCGGGTATGACGCCACGTCAGTGACGGCCGGGCTGGGGTGAAGCAACGGGTCAAAATCATTTTGGAGTCAGGCGAAAACCATTACCGCACGGGCTGGTCATTGTCCAGATTGCGATGGTTCGCGACCGATTCCGACCTCCGCTTCCAATACGCTCGGAGAACACCGTCACTACTCTCGCACTACATTTCTGACATTCTCTCCAGAGCTTCTTCAGCGCGCTAATCGGAAAAAAGCCTGACCGCCATTTGGGATAACTGGGTAGGGGCTGGTTGCTCCGTTAACCGCTGCCCAAGGGCCGGCCGGACTGACAGCCGTTTGCAGGACTGCCGCAGGGTCGGTCCAGGTAATTGTAAGGCTCTGGCCGGCGGCTGCAAAAAATAGAGGCGTGGTGGTCACCTTGAGTCCAATGGGCTGGCTGGTGGCTATGCCACATAGGTTGCTCATCACCAGTTGATAAATGCCGAAATCACCGGAATTTACGCCGGCTATTTGCAGGATGTTGCTGGTGGAACCCGAGATGCTGCCGCCATCCGTGAGGTTAACGCCATTCTTCTGCCATTGATAACTGATGACGGGCGCTCCCCCAACCACGACCGTTATCTGCGTATCCTGGCCGAGAATGACCGACTGAACCACGGGCTGTTTGAGCACTGTCGGAGCATCCTTGTAAACAATTTCGTAGGTGTAATTCGTGTTGTAATTACCTTTTTCGTTCTCGCCACCAAAGAGGACCAACGCATTCCGGGCGCTGTCGAAAACCATCGAGTGGAACCGATTTTCGGAAACTCCAAGGGTGGGTGTCGGGGGATCAGCCTGCCATTGTGCGCCATTCCAGCGCCAGACACAGCGGTCGAAGTCAGGCTTGGGATAGAGGAACTGGGTTTCCTGGCCGTCAACCACGCCATAGACCTGTCCGAACAGGACGCACTCCTGCCGGAACGTGTCGTAGGTTATCACGTTGCCGCCATTGAGCCAAGGTTGTTGCCCGGATTGCGCTCGCTCCTGCCAATTGGTGCCGTCCCACTCCCAAATCGGCAAAGCTGGATAAGTGGTCAGAGAACCACCAGACCCTCCTGGCAGGACGGCCACGCCCCGGTTGGAGTCGAACGCCATGGTGGTCGTACCATTTACGCTGTAACCGGGCCCTGGTCCGCCGGGGTTTTTGACGCTCCAGTCCGTCCCGTCATAGGCCCAGAACGGGTCTGCGAAGACACCAAAAAGCAGCGTCTCTCGCCTTACGCTATCGTAGCAGGCGGCATAAGGGTAACCCCAATCCCGCCACGACGGCAGGTGTGCCGTCACAACTTGCGTCCAGTTTATGCCGTCCCACTCCCAAGTCTCCGGGCTGAACCTGAATCCATAGGTCGCATCGTAACGTAGGCCGCCGAAAAGCACGGTGCGATGCCGAAAGCTGTCGTAAACCATGTTGGCTTGGTAGCGTCCTACGGGCGAAGTGGCAGGCAGGCGCTGAGTCCAATTGGTGCCGTCAAATTCCCAAGTGTCCCCCAGATATCCGCCCGCACCAGGATATCCAGACGGGGCATAGGGCCCGGTGTTTCCGCCGAACAATACCGTGACATGGCGATCCGAATCATAACACATGGTGGCATTTTCCCGCGAAGGTGGTCCATCCGTCGCGATCCGCACCCACGGCGGGTTGGGGAGGACTCGCAGCGCGAACCGCTGGGTGTTACCCGTGCCGCAATCATCAGTAATCAGCACCGTATAAGTCGCGTCGTCCTCGTATTGCGTATCGGAAATATTGATTGAAAAAATCGTTTCGCCCGGGTCGCCGGGCTCGCTGGTGAAAGTAAGTCGGGAATCGGCAACCATCTTATTGCCGTTGCGGAACCATTGGGCAGTGAGCGTGCCTTTGCCCCGCGCATGCACGGACATGGAGTAGGGCTGGCAAATCGGCGCGGAATTGGTGGCCGGCGGTTGGCCAACCACCCACACCCCTACGGCGACGGGCACGAGTGGGCTGGAGATAATGTCAGCGCCAAATCCATAGCCAGAATAGAACCAACCAAGAGTGTAATAGCCGGATTGATTGGTCTGGGCGGCGACGATGTTCAACTGCGCATTCGTTTCTCCGAGGAGGGCCTGGCCGTTAAAACCCCATTGGTATTTTAGTTGGGGGTCAGGGGGAGTAATCAGCTTCAAGGTGGTGCTTTCACCGGGACATATTGCGATAAACGACGGGGTGACAAAAGAAAACTCGACCGGATCCGAGATAATGCCATTGGCGCTCACCGAGACCTGGTAGGTTTGGGGGATCAAGCCAGCCGGCAGCCTGAACTCCGTGCTGACCGCCGCCCCGCCGGTCTGGACGCCGGTACTGCTCCAGTTGTACGTGCGGCCGTAATCAATATGCTGGTTGATTGGATCCAGGAATTGAATGATCGGATAGTTGCTGTCCATCTGCGCGTCATCGCCATAGCCGGCGCCTTCGGAAATCCCATTCAAGCCGGTGCCAACCAGGTGAAACGAACCGTCGGCATTGGGCGTGATGCTGCTCACATGCGGTTTGCCGGCGGACAACGGCGTGCCATCGGGCACATAAACATAGAGTTGGCTGCCGAAGCCCGAATAGAACAGATTGCCCTGTTCAAAATGGCAGTAAAGCACACTGCCATCCGGAAGCATGCACATCGCGCATTGATACGACGAAACGTTGTCCGTGGTACCGCCGGTCGGACTGTTCACTTGCGTGAATGCACCCGTGCCCCCGACCGTATAATCGTATTCAAAGAAGGAGGTCGGGCTGGGAAAGACCTGGTTGCCGTCGCCATCCAGATAATGGGGTGCGGCGACCGCCAGTAGAATTTTGCCGTTCGGCAGCATGGCCCCCGGCGAATCGGCCGCCACCAACCCGTAGGGAATATCCGGCCCGATCACCCATGAACCCTGGTTGGTGGCTCCGGTGGGCGTGTAAATGGCCGTGTGGCCCGTGCCGCCAAAGATAATGACCTTGCCGTTAGGCAGCAGAAAACCGGGACCGAGTTCACCGCCCACAGTGCTATACAAGGCCACAGGCAGGTTGGTGTCCGCGATCCAGCGATTCAGGGACGGAATGTAACGCTCGGTGTTCGTGCCGAACGGGTCAATGGTCAGAATGCTCGCGTCCGGCAATTTCACCCAGGTGGACTCATCTTCATAATTGGCGTTGACGAGTGTCGGCCCGGGCGACCAGGTGTTGTTCTGATAATTGAAGATGAGCGAGTCGCCAGCATTCTTTGGCTTCACCGGCGTGATGATGACATTGCCATTGGCGATCACCTTGGCGTTGGCGTCGGAAAAAGTTTGCGACTGGTAGTTGGTAAAGATGGGTGAACTCTGCGTCGGGTCCAACAAGCTGGCGGGCGGATTGAAGGTGGTCCAGGCATTGGCCACCGGATCGTACACTTCCGCCGTCGCCCCGCCGGTGCCATATTCTCCGCCCGCGACAAACAGCCGGCCATTCGGCAAGACTTCCGAAGCGTAAAACAACCGGCTGTAAGTCATGGACGCGCGCCGCGTCCAGGTGCCGTTGACGTAATGACCGTATTGATCGGGCGTCAGCGCATACCAATCGTTGCCGATCGCGCCGAAGGTGTCGGTGGGATTGTTCGCCGCCGCCACGGTGCCGTCGGAAAGCAGGATGATCATGCCCACGGAATCGGGCGCCTGGTTTCCCAGTTTGAGCCAGTTCCCCGCTGCGTAAGCACGACTGGAAAACCCAGGGAAGAAAAGTACCGTGCAGAGCCAACTCGCTACCGCCAGGACGCTGGACAGCTTAACCTTATGCGTTTTCATGCTAGATTGAGGATTGTCAACGGATCATGATTCTTGGGGGGGCGGATTTTCTTCTCTATTGTGCCGTGACTGATGGGGAGCCTATTTAGTTTTTCAACTTTTCACAATAACATTTTCTAGCAATGTCGGAACTCCATGAGAATGTCCCCTTGGTAACTCGATAAGAATGTCCCCATTGGGGCTGGGTTGCGGTAGCAACCCGGCTAACACATGGAGACATTAACAATGAGCCGGCAGGAACGGGAACGATTGAAGATCATGGCGGGTGTAAAGGCGAAGGAGTTGACGCTGGTGGCGGCGGCGGGATTGATGGGGGTATGCTATCGGCAGGGCAAACGCATCTGGCGACGGTATCAGGACGCTGGGGACGCGGGCCTGGTGCATCAGCTGCGCGGCCAGCCCAGCGCGCGGCGCAAGCCTTCCGACTTGCGGGAGCAAGTGCTGGCGCTGTGCGCGGAGGAACGCTACGCGGGGTTCGGACCGACCCTGATGGCCGAGCACTTGTTGCGGGCCAAGCTGGTGGTGGATCACGAGACGCTGCGGCGGTGGCGGATCGCGACGCGCCAGCACACGGTGCGTCGGCGCAAGCAAAAGCACCGGCAATGGCGGGAACGCAAGCCGAGCTTTGGGGCGATGGTCCAACTGGACGGGTCGCACCACGACTGGTTCGAGGGGCGCGGCCCCAAGTGCGTGTTGATGGTGATGGTGGACGATGCGACCAACCGGATGCGGGCACGGTTCTTCGCGGAGGAGACCACGGGGGCCAGTGACGAGGGGCTGGAAAGCTGGGGGCGCAAGCATGGCTGGCCGGCCAGCCGG
The DNA here is from genome assembly GCA_025360895.1 of Verrucomicrobiota bacterium. Classification (GTDB taxonomy): domain Bacteria; phylum Verrucomicrobiota; class Verrucomicrobiia; order Limisphaerales; family JADLHS01; genus JADLHS01. The sequence goes on along the minus strand of JANYBF010000069.1, from coordinate 13 downwards.
TCTGGGGACCCGG
>JANYBF010000046.1 GCA_025360895.1 Verrucomicrobiota bacterium | reverse complement strand
GGGGCGAGGCGGAAGGACTGGAAGCACGGCCAAATTATCTGGCCGTTGGATATTGGACGGCATTGTCATCGCCGTAGGAAGATAAAACCTAGCAAACCAGCCAATGTCAGCACGAAGAAAAGCGCTATAAATTGGTAAAGTTCCTTCATAGCGGTAGCGAAATCGCGCCTGCCAGTGTCGCGACACTCCTGCTCGAATATGCTTCGGAACGGAGGTGTAAAATAAGCGATTAAATTGATGCTGATGAGTCCGAGAATCTTGCCAAGGAAAAAGGCCGGAAGAATTATGGCCAACGGCCAAAGCGAATGAGTCTGCAGCAGGCCAGTAATTGTTGAAGCGCAAAACATCGCCGCGACCTTTAAAACGCCCGCTACAGTCGCGAAGGCAATCAATCAAGACAAGGGCAACAAAGTCAATCTTAGCCGCCTGCCAGTGCGTGATGAAGGTTGCATACGCCGTCCAACTTAACTAGGCAGGAGTTTCTGCAGCTTATTTCTACTCATGCATGCGACAGTATTCTGGAGACAAATTTCTGTCCAGTATCCTTCTGTTTCCAAAATGAACCCGGAACAGAATGCAGCGCAGAACTATCTTCTCTCGACCCGGAGGGACAGACGACAATAGCCCGGCGTTTCAACGCCGGGACAAATTCGGTATTGCGCAAGTCCCGAAGGGACGGCTGAATGGCGGCATGTCCTACGTCAGTTCCTACCATCATTGCGTCTTCAGCACCAAAGAACGTCGCCCCCTCATCACTCCGGCATTTGCCGAGAGACTCTGGCCGTTTCTGGGCGGCACCGCGCGCCAAAACAAAATGAAAGCCCTCGAAGTCGGCGGCGTGGAAGACCACGTTCACATCCTGCTTTCGTTGCCAGCCACGATGTCCATTGCCAAGGGCCTGCAATTGATCAAGGGCGGCTCGTCCAAATGGGTGCATGAGACATTTCCCGAACACCGGCTGTTTGCGTGGCAGGAGAAGCATGGCGCGTTTAGCGTGAGCGAGTCGCGGGTGGAATCCATCATTCAATACATCAAAGGCCAGGCGGAACATCATCGAAAGATGACATTTCAGGAGGAATTCGTGGCGTTGTTGAAGAAACATCGTATCGCATATGACGAACGCTATTTGTAGGATTGAATTTCAGCCGTCCCTTCGGGACTCGTGCAATCCCGAATTCTTCCCGGCGTTGAAACGCCGGGCTATTGTCAGGTGTCCTTACGGGACAATCTGAATGCGCGATTGGAACCGTGACTGGTTGGCGAAAGCGGCGTCAGAATCCGCTTGCCGCCATAGTCCTTAAGTGATCGGCTCGGTTCGTCACCACTATCGCTTACAATCGCAGTGAGAAAATGGTTGTTTCGGATCGCGACATTCCTGACATTCGCTCACAGGCCAGCCGGGATTGTTGGGAAATCCTTAAACCGGCCAAAGGCCAAGTGAACCTATGGATTGCCGTCTGATATTCTTGATTGTCACCCTGAGCGCTGGGCTGGTCCAACTCCCGGCCGCGCCCGGGCCGCTGATTCACACTCACGCGCACAACGATTACGAGCACACCCGTCCTTTGCTCGACGCGCTTGATCACGGCTTTTGCAGCGTGGAGGCGGATATTTATCTCGTGGATGGCCAGTTGCTCGTGGCGCATGAGCGAAAGGCCGTGCAGCCGGAGCGCACGTTGCAGGCGCTTTACCTCGACCCGTTGCGTGAACGGGTGAAAAAGAATGGCGGGCGTGTTTATGCCGGTGGCCCGGAGTTTACCCTGTTGATTGATATCAAGTCGGACTGGAAGCAAGTATATCCGGTACTGCGCGTGGTGCTCACCAACTATGCGGACATGCTCTCCACGTTCCATGACGGCGTGAAACAGACCAACGCCATCACCGTCGTTATTTCGGGCAACCGCGCAAAGGAGATGTTTGCAGGTGAAGCGACGCGTTATGCGAGCTACGACGGGTTGCTAACGGACCTTGAGGCAACCGCGCCTGCGACGTTGATTCCGTGGATCAGTGCGGATTGGAAAATGAATTTCAACTGGCGTGGCGCGGGAGCAATGCCGGAAGCCGATCAAAAGAAACTGGGGGAAATTGTGGCCAAAGCCCATGCGCAAGGCCGCCGCGTGCGCTTTTGGGGTGCGCCGGACAATGAAACCTTCTGGCGGGCGATGCGGGCGGCAGACGTGGACTTGATCAACACCGATGATCTGGCCGGGGTCGAAAGATTTCTCCGTAACGAAGCAAACTAAGCGGGCCGACCGTTCACTGTTTGCCGCTCACGGCTTTCAACCAGAAATACGCCATCAGCGAAGCGCCCGCCGGACTCGGATGCACCCCGTCGCCCGCCCAGTGTTCCGGCGGGGCATATTTTATGGCTTCGTCGAACATGGTTTGGAACGGCACGAACGTGGCGCGCTGGCTTTGCGCGACGCGCTTCGCCGCCGCGCGATACTGGTCGAATTGTGGAAACCATTTATCGTTGACCGCCCCGCAACGCAGCACAAACGGTTCACAGATGACGAGCTTTACCTTCGGCAAGGCCTGCTTTGTGCGTTCCAGCAGCGCGTGATAATCGCGTTCGTAAATTTCCACCGTGCCTTTGTAACCGAGTTTGGGATCGAGCGAGTGCCAGATGTCGTTCACGCCAATCAGAATGCTGAGCACGTTCGGCTTCAGATCGAGACAATCGGCCTGCCAGCGGTCGGCCAGTTGAAACACTTTATGGCCGCTGATGCCACGATTGAAAATCCAAAAGCAGTCGCCAGGGCGATCCACGAGCAATTCGGCCGCCGCCAGCCAGGCGTAGCCATTGCCCAATCCCGCCTGGTTGTTGGGCGCGTTGGCTTTCTCCTTGTCGCGGCTCCGGCCCGCATCCGTGATCGAGTCGCCTTGAAAAAGAATCACTTCGCCTTTCGTAACCTTGACGGTGATTTCGCGATGAAATAATGCGGCTTCAGCGGAATTTGCCGCCGCCAGTCCGGCGACCCCGAGCGCGAGGCTGGAAGTTTTCAGAAAACCCCGGCGGCTGAGATTGCTTGTTCCAGTGTAGTCTTCATTCATAAGCTTGCGCTCAAGGTAGGGAGCCAGGCAAATTTAGGAAGCCTTGATTCACTGCCCCATCGTTTAGGCACGACGCGCAGTCCGTAGCTACCGGGGCAGAAAAAAGTTGAAACAAAACCGGCGCCTGGCGGGTCATATCAGCAAGTTGGCTGCGGGATTGGCCCTTGGCCGGCCTCGGCGTCTAGTTACGAACCATTAACCAAACATGAAATCAAACCTACCTGTCTAGTCAAAAGCGCAAATCCTTGGCGCGACGTTATTCACCCTG
>JANYBF010000019.1 GCA_025360895.1 Verrucomicrobiota bacterium | reverse complement strand
ACGACCGCCAGGAGAATGATCGTGCCTTGAATAGCTTTCTCCCAGTACGCCTCGACGTGGAGATGCGTCAGCGCCGGACTGATACACACCAGCAGCAGCAGGCCAACGAACACTCCCCACAGCTTCCCGCGCCCGCCGGACACTGCCACGCCCCCCACGACCGCCGCTGCGATGACCTTGAGTTCCAGGCCGGAGCCGGACTTCGGATCCACCTGCGGCGATTGCGCTACGTTCATCATCGCCGCGAGACCAACCAACGCTCCCATGAACACGAAAACACCAAACGTCGTAAGCTGTGGTCGGATGCCCGCCAACCGCGCCGCCTCCGCGTCCGAGCCCACCGCGTAAATGAATCGTCCAACGGCGAGATGCTTGGTCGCGAAGCTCAGCAACCCGAGCACCGCGAGCGCGGTGGCGATGAGCATCCATTGCCCGGCTGACTGGTTGAGCCCGAACCATTGCCCGCCATCGGGCAGGTTCACGAACTCGCCCTGCCGCAACCAATCGAGCGCTTTGCGCCAGGTGACCATCGTCGCGAGCGTAACGACGATGGACGGCAGCCGCAATCCGGCCACCAACGCGCCGTTGACCACACCCATGAGGGCGCCGATGGCGATTGATGCGGGCAGCACGAGTGTGAGCGGCCATTTCATCGCTGCTAGCAAACCGGCGCACACGCTGCACACGGCAAATTGGGAGCCAACGGAGATGTCAATCTGCCGGCAGATGATAACCAGCGCCATGCCACACGCGACCACCAACGTCGGCGCTTCGCGGGTGAGCAGCGAGACCAGCGGCTGCGGCTGAAAAAACGCCGGCGCAAAAATCGTGAGCCCAACCAGCACGAAGGCCAGCGCGGCGGCGACGGAAAGTTCGCGGAAGTGGCGTTTCATTTCGCGGCCTCCTGATCACCAGAGTTGCTAGATCGTAAAAAAAGCTCGATGAAGTTCGTTGCAAAAGCTGGCGTCATAACGCTCCAGAGCCAGGTCTCCGTTGGTTTGCAGCCCGGCAAATGGGTTGGAAGCGAGTCTAGGAAGTTCATCCAATTGTTCATCTCTTCATGAATCTCCAGACCTGTTTCGTTTTTGCGAGACAGAAAAACACAAATCAAATCTGTGCTAAACAGGTCACGTTTGTATGCGGAAACTTTGACTACTTCGCGCCATAAAATGCACGGTTGTATTGGGCTGCTTTGGCCGCCTTTGATTTCTACTCCTGACGAGTCAACGGCTATTGTTGTTTCGTAGTGGCGTGGTTTGATTTTGCCTTCACTAAAATCTTTTGAACACTTTGCAAAGGATCGCTTCCGTTGCCATGGGTTGACGACACGATCGACAAAGACACTAACCAGAAGACCAATGATGGCTACGACAGCGAGAAAGAACCAAAACTCCTTCATGCCGCCCTCTCTTTTTGTCCCAACGCCGCCGCCATCACCTCGTGTGCATCGCTTTTGCCCGGCAACATTGCGGTAATCGTGCCGCCGCGCATGACGGCGATCCGGTCGCTCATACCCAGCACTTCCGGGAGATCACTCGAAATCATCAACACCGCCAGTCCTTCCTTCGCCAGGCGGCGGATGATTTTGTGGATTTCACTTTTTGCGCCCACGTCCACGCCTTGGGTCGGTTCATCAAGGATCAGGAGCTTCGGTTTCGTGGCCAGCCAGCGGGCGAGCGAAACCTTTTGCTGGTTGCCACCACTTAGCGAACTCCCCGGCGCTTCCGGGCTATACGTTTTTACGTCGAGGTCGCGAATAAATTCAAGCGCCAGTTGTCGCTCCGCGCCGAAACGCAGCCATGTGCCGGGAAAAATCTGATGATGAATCGCCATCGTTATATTGTGCGCGATCGGCAGTTCGAGAATCACTCCATGTCGCCGCCGGTCTTCCGGCACGTAGGCGATGCCGTGCGCGACAGCTTCCGGCGGCGATTGAATCGTGACGCGCTGGCCGTTGAGGAGTATTTCACCTGCGTCCGCCGGTGTGATGCCGAAGAGAATGCGCGCGAGTTCGGTGCGCCCCGCCCCTACGAGTCCGGCCAGACCGACGATTTCGCCGGCGCGAACTTCGAAGGTGACATCGCGAACGCCACTGGCCGCGCAGCCGAGATTTTTGAGGGTAAGAACCACTTCCGCGGGCGCGCTTTCGGCAGAGGGGTAGATCGCCGACACTTCGCGCCCGACCATGAGCTTGATGAGTTCGGTTTCGGTAATGGCAGCAGACGACGGGAGGAGGTGCGGATCAATTTCCGATTTCCGATTTCCGATTTCCGATTTTTCAGACCGAGCCTCGTTACCTTGGCCATTGCGAACGGGATGAGTTCCCACGCTTCGGCCGTCGCGCAAGACCGTTACGCGGTCGGCGAGTTGAAAAATTTCCTCCAGGCGATGCGAAATGTAGATGACTCCGACGCCGCTGGCGCGCAGTTCGCGCACGACGCCGAAAAGCAGCTGCTGCTCCTTCTGCGTGAGCGAAGCTGTCGGTTCATCCATGATAACGATGCGGGCGCCGACGCCGAGGGCACAGGCGATCTCAACGAGCTGTTGTTCCGGCATCGAGAGCGAGCGCACCTCCGTTTCCGGCGAAATATTTGCACCGATACGTTGCAGCAATTCAACCGCGCGAGTTCGGCGCGACGCCCAATCCACTTTGCGCAACGGTGTGGCCGGTTCGAGGCGCAAGCCGATGTTTTCTGCAACGGTGAGATCCGGGAACAAGGCCGGCTGCTGGTAAATACAGGCGATGCCAAGTTTGTGCGCCGTGGCCGGGGAGAGTTTTTCGACGCACGCGCCGGTGATTTCAATGGCACCACCGTCGGGTTGATGGGCGCCGGTGATGATCTTGATGAGCGTGGACTTGCCCGCGCCATTTTCGCCAAGCAGTGCGTGGACTTCCCCGACCTGCAGATCAAACGACACACCCTTCAATGCCTGCACCGCGCCGAAGGATTTGGTGACGGCCTTGAGTTGGAGCAATGGGACGGCAGACATGCGGGCATTCAGCGCAGCAGCAACACTCTCTCAAGGGTTTTAGGAAATTGGGGTGGCCAACGGGACTCGAACCCGCAACAACAAGCTCCACAAGCTTGGACTCTACCATTGAGCTATGGCCACCAACCGACAGTCAGGGTAGATTTTCGCAGCGGCCCCGTCAAGTTTTCGCATGAGTTCTTTGCTTTACGCCGAGGAATTTCCGCCTAAAGTGCGGCCATGGTTGCGCTCGAGTCTGCTGAACTGTTTTGCCTCCTCCAGCCGGAGGAACTGACCTCATTGCGCCGGGTGGCCTCAGAGCAGAGCTTCACGGTGGGGCAGGAAGTGTTTCGCGAAGGGGATCCCGGTGACGGCGCGTATGTGGTCAAGGAAGGACTTGTGGAAATCTCCGGACAGGTCAACCAAGACAAACGCCAGGTTTTTTCGCAAATTGGTCCCGGCGGTGTGTTTGGCGAAATGGCCGTGATCGAACAACTCCCGCGCTCCGCCTGCGCCACGGCCGCGCTGCCCTCGACGGTTTATTTCCTGCCGCGCGCCGAGGTGTTGAGCCTGATCGAGCGGTCGCCGGCGCTGGCCTCGGCGCTCCTGCAACTCATCAGCCGACGGTTGCGCGAGTTCAACCAACATTATCTGCTGGAGGTGGTGCAGGTCGAACGGCTCGCCGCCGTCGGACGTTTTGCGCGTTCAATTGTTCATGATTTAAAGAATCCCCTGAACATCATCAGCCTGACGACGGACATGTTTTGCAAGGCCGACGCGTCGCCGGAGTTACGGGCCTCGGCGCAGGGCCGCATCCAAAGGCAAGTCGGCCGCATCAACGACCTGATCACCGACATCCTCCAGTTTTCCCAAGGCAACCAGAGCTGCGCACGGGTGCCGGTTAGTTACGCGACTTTTCTCGAAGCTTTGATTGCGGAATTACAACCCGAACTGGATCTCAAGTCCGTGCACCTTAATTTTGCCGGAGCCGCCCCCGCCACGATTTTGAGCCTCGATGTTAAGCGGCTGCGGCGGGTGTTTATCAACCTCGTGCTGAACGCCACGGACGCAATGCCCAGCAGCGGCACGATCACACTGCGGTTCAGCCAGGACGCGCGCGAAGTGGTCACCGAGATTGCGGACACGGGCTCAGGCATCGCGCCGGAGATGCAGGAAAAATTATTTCAACCGTTTGCCACGCACGGCAAGGGCCACGGCACCGGCCTCGGCTTGTCCATCTGCAAAAAGATTGTCGAAGACCACGGCGGGCGCATCTGGGCGCGAAATGATCCAGCGGGCGGAGCGGTGTTTGCTTTTTCGTTGCCATTGCCCGCCAAATAGGGCTGGCGCGAGCGCCGCCCTGGCCCGAAGGGCTCACATGCTCGGCACGGTTTCGATTCCCAAAACATCCAAACCTTGCGCTAGGACGCGCGCTGTCAGATCACACAACGCGAGGCGGCTGGTGCGGTCAGCGGCTTCGGCTTTCAACACCGGGCAATTCTCAAAGAAACGCGAGAAGTGACTCGCGAGTTCAAAAAGATAGGTGCAGATAAAGTTGGGCCGGTAGTCCTCGACGGCGGCTTCCAGGACGAGGCCGAAGTTTAGGAGATGGCGGGCGAGGGCAATTTCTTCGGGCGCGGTCAGTCGGATCTCCACCGTGGCACCACCGACTGCCGCCTTCGGGATTTCGCCCTTCCGAAAAATGCTTTGAATTCGCGCGTAGGCGTATTGCAGATACGGCGCGGTGTTGCCGTTGAGGGCAAGGATTTTATCCCAACTGAACACGTAATCACTCTGCCGATTCGGCAGCAGGTCGGCGTATTTCACGGCGCCGAGACCGATCACCCGGGCGATCTCGCGGCGTTCCGCCTCCGGCAACGCGGCATTTTTCTCGGAGACCACCTTGAACGCGCGCTCTTCCGCTTCGTTGAGCAGGTCGGCGAGCTTCACGTTTTCACCGGTGCGCGTCTTGAGCGGCTTGCCGTCGTCGCCGAGGATGGAGCCGAACCACACATGGGCGAGCTTCACCTGGTCGGTGAGTTCCGGATGCCAGCGGCGGAACGTGGCGAACAATTGTTGAAAGTGCAACTGCTGGCGACCATCGGTGACATAGACGATCTCCTGCGGTTGCCAGGTTTCAAGCCGGTGGGCTATGGTCGCCAGATCAGTCGTGGCGTAGTTGTAACCGCCATCACGTTTCTGAATGAGTTGCGGATTCGCCTGCCACTCGCCGTCGCGCTGAATCAAAAACGGATCTTCCTTGGGCGGCAACGTGCCGACACTGAAGACGCACTTCGCGGCTTCGCTTTCGCGAGCGATGCCTTTGACCATGAGTTCGGCCACGATGGCCGGCAGGCGCGGATTGTAAAAACTTTCGCCGAGCGCATGATCAAACTTCACCCCCAGCCGTCCATAAATGGCGTCGAACTGGATTTGCGAAAGCCGGATCATCTCGCGCCAGAGGGTGAGGTTCTCCGGATCACCTTGCTGGAGTTTCACCAACTCGGCGCGGGCGGCCTCGTGCGTGGCAGCGTTGTAAGTTGGTTTGGTGGCATCACACTGCGCATTGATCGCCCGGTAAATTCTTTCCAGTTCACCAATCGCATCCCGGTCGAGCGCGGCGCGATCCAGCATGGTTTTCCAGCCGACGAGCAACATGCCGAACTGCGTGCCCCAGTCGCCGATGTGATTGTCCGTGACGACGCGGTGGCCCAGCAGGCGGAGCAGGCGCGTGAGGCTGTCCCCCAGAATCGTGGAGCGGATATGGCCAACGTGCATCGGCTTGGCGACGTTGGGCGAACTAAAATCCACGACGACCGTGCGGGGTTGGGCGGTTTTTGCGAAAAATAAATGCTCGCCTTGGGCAGCGCGTTCAAGTTGGTAGGCGAGAGCAAAATCACTTAGACGAAAATTAAAAAAACCGGGAGGGACAAACTCCATTGTTATACCTATCTCAAAGTTTGCCAGTTCGGAGTTAGCAATTTTACCGTATTCCAAACCAACTTTTTTCGCCAACTCCATTGGATTGAGCTTTCGTTGCTTCGCGATGCTGATAAGCGCAGAACAGGCATAATCGCCGTGTTTTGCATCTGCACATGGGCGAACTTTTACGGTTGAAACATCCGCATCGGGTAGAACAACAAGCACAGCGCGGCACAAACGATTTTGCAACAAAATATGCGGGAGAACTGCTTTGTTACATTGATTTTTAGGTAACATGTGAATGATTCAACCACGGATGAACACGGATAAAAACCCGCAGCTAACGGGAGCAGAACTACTTCTTCCCCTGTTCCTTGATGACATTCAACATCGCTTCCGCATCAGGCGCCTGTGCCAGCACCGCGCGGAATTCGGCTTTGTGCAGAATCTTTGCGAAACTGGCGAGGGTGTGGAGATGTTTTTGAAACTGTCCTTGGGGGACGAGGAAGAGCATGACGAGATTTACCGGTTGATTGTCGAGCGCGTCAAAGTTCACGCCGGTGCGGGAACGACCCAGAGCCCCGACTACTTCGGGAATCAAATCCGTTGAGGCGTGCGGAATGCCGATGCCGAAACCGATGCCAGTACTCATGGAAGTTTCGCGCTTTTTGACCGCTGCGGCGATGGCCTCGCGATTCTGGGGCTGAATTTTCCCCGTGGTTACCAGGTTGTTGACCAGCTCATCAATCGCTTCCCAGCGGGTGGTGGCTTGCAAATCCGGGAGGATTTGGTCTTTGGTTAAAATGTCAGCTAAGTCCATAACGCTGTTCCTCAACCGGCATTTCGCCGGAACCCGCGCATCAATTCAAGGCTGAATATTGGACGGATGCCGTTCGCGACTTGCCTGGCGGTTCAACTGACGGATAATTCTGGTATGAAAACCGTCGCCGTCATCGGGGCCTCAAAC
>JANYBF010000655.1 GCA_025360895.1 Verrucomicrobiota bacterium | reverse complement strand
CCGCGATGTCGTTGCGGTCGGCAAAATTTCCGGCGCCGTCGGCACGAGCGCGCACTTGTCGCCGCGCGTCGAGGCTTACGTCTGCAAGAAGCTCGGCATTCAACCTGCGCCCATCGCCACGCAAGTCGTGCAGCGCGACATCCACGCCGAATTTCAACTCGCGATGGCGCTCGTTGGCGCGAGCATCGAACGTTGGTCCGTGGAGTTCCGCCATTTGCAACGCACGGAAGTGCTCGAAGCGGAAGAAGCCTTCACCATCGGCCAGAAAGGCAGCAGTGCCATGCCGCACAAGCGCAACCCCATCACGTGGGAACGGCTCACCGGGCTGGCGCGCGTGTTGCGTGGAAACGCGATGGCGTCGCTGGAAAACGTCGCCCTCTGGCACGAGCGCGACATCAGCCACAGCAGCGTTGAGCGCATCATCTTCCCGGACAGTTGCACGCTGCTCGATTACATGTTCGGCCTGCTCACGCGCCTGATGGACGGCCTCGTCGTTTATCCCGCGAACATGAAGAAGAACCTCGGCCTCTCGCTCGGCATGTGGAACAGCCAGACCGTCCTGCTCGCGCTCATCAAGAAAGGCCTGACCCGCGAAGCTGCCTACAAACTCGTGCAAGACGCCGCGATGAAAACCTGGGAAGTCAAACACGCCGGCCGCGATGACGCGGATTTTGTGGAGCAACTCAAAGCCACGCCCGACGTGGCCAAGCATTTCAAGAAGGGCGAACTGGAAGCCCTCTGCTCACTGGATTTCCATTTCAAGGAAGTGAACAACCGGTTCAAGAAGCTCGGGTTGTAGCCGCCGACGTAAGGAGGCGGACTGGTTTAGCCACGGATGGACACAGATTCACACGGATGAAATCAACCAACCGGAAGAAGCCGGGCAAAGATTTTGCAACCGTTGTTGGCCGCGCTCTGCGTCGCGCTGGGCAGGCTGCGCGCAAAACCGCTCGCGTGCACGGCACGCCGATCTACGTCTGGCAGGACGGCAAAGTGGTGGCAAAGAAACCTTGAAACCGACCCCGACGTGACAAAGCATTTCACGAAAGGCGAACTCGAAGCGCTCTGCCCGCTCGACCACCATTTCAAGGAAGTGAACAACCGGTTTAAGAAGCTGGGGCTGTAGCGAGACTTTATGAATGAGTTATGAACGTCGATCAAATTTATCAGTTGCAGCGTGACGACGCCTTCGCGCGGCAGTTTGCCGCGACCGAATATTCGACTTTCGTGGCGATGCCGTTCAGCAATCGTGGCGGTTATCCAGAAGCCAGAATTAGAAAGTTGTTGGAGACCGTCCACGAGCAAGCGAACAAGCTGCTTAGGCCGATCTCGCCAACGCGCAAGCGACCGCAATTTTCAAAACTTCAGAGAGTTGATGCGACAACCTCTGGTGCAATCGTCATCACCGATGAAATTGTGCGCCAAATTCTCCAATGCCATTTCTTTTTTGGTGATCTTACCGGCTGCAACTTCGGGGTGGTGTTAGAGGCAGGAATTGCATTGGCCCTAAAACCCAACTCGCGGGTCATGCTGTTTACTCAGGATGATACTGCATCACTTCATTTTGACCTCAAAGTCACTAACACGAACCGTTACGATGAAGAAAACCTCGGCCAGAAACTGGCACAGGAGTTGGTCAAAGCCGCTGGTACATTTGAAAATGAAGCCGACAAATATATTCGACTCCTATCCAGTCAGCTTACGCCCGACGCGATCCTAGCTTTAAACACTTACGGAAGACTTTGGAAAGACAGAGAGAAAGAAACAGATCAACCGGCTATCTGGGAAGATTCCGCCGCAGCATATCGACCGGAACGTTTCGAAGGTCCGGCTGGCAAAATTGCGTTCCATAATTCAATCCGGGAACTGGCTGATCACAGACTGTTTTGGACTCAGTATGTTCCAGCAGGTTCTCAAAACGGTGATAGTTACGGAGTCCACGCCACTTCTCTTGGGTGGCGGGTAATCGAGCACATCTGGCAACATGATCCACAAATGAGAAAACCCGAACACGCGCCAACTGGCCCAAACTTGGCCTAGATGGAACTAAAAGACCAAGCCGCTGTACCGACGCTCGCCCACAAGCTGGGCGATGTTCCGCACGTTTCCGGTTTGTTGCGCCGCATCGCCCAACTCAGTGGCGCGGGTGAACGCGTCGCCGAGTGGTTGCTCAAGGTCGCCGTCGAGCGCGGCGCAAATCACTACCGGCGGGACTGCGATCCAACCTTGCCTGCGGATTTGTCCGCCATCAGCGACGAAGAAATCGGCGTGGCCCTTTGCCTTGGTCAGAATCTCTACAGTCTGGATGCGTTGCGCGTGG
>JANYBF010000647.1 GCA_025360895.1 Verrucomicrobiota bacterium | reverse complement strand
ATCTTGAATCGGTTCGCCGAGGAACAGACACCGAGCATTCTCGCCAAGAGTACCGGCAAAGCTGTGCTGGTTTCCGGTCTGACAGCCATCGCGGGCTTTGGTAGTCTGGCGCTGGCCAAGCATCGCGGCATCGAAAGTCTGGGTCTGGTGATGGCGACGGGCGTGGCCACTTGCATGTTGGCGGGGTTGACGTTTCTCCCGGCATTGCTGAGTTTGCTGATGCAAAAACGAAATCCAAAAAAAACCAACCCGGTGCCGACAATGCATGATCGACACTGGGTCGGGAGGAACCGAGGTGAAAAACCTCACGCCGAGACATGAACCTCAGGCGCGTGGACAATTTTAAATGATTCGATCTCAAAGTCAATCCCCATGCTTTTTGCGTCTAGCTGGCGAATCCACCCGGGCGGTATCGTTATTGGCGGGCAAGGGGACGGTCCTGCGAGCATTCCTGTTGTTCTGGATTATGCTCCGCTTCTGCCTCAAGGTTTTCGCTGGCGACGAGGTGGATGCCGGTTTCCTGTTCTCCCGCTACCAACTGACGCTGGAAGCGGGCGAGCGGACCGAGGCCTTGGGCCCGCTGTTCTATCAGCAGACAGCGGAGTCGGAAAATATTCTGGCGTTCCCACCATTTTTTTCGCACTCGGTCCGCCCGGATATTGACGCTGAAGAATATGATGTTCTCTATCCGCTCTTGAGCTTTGACCGCTTCGGGAGTGAGTATCGTTGGCACCTCTTCCAGTTGTTAAACTTTACCGGTGGTCAAGATCAGGCCGAGGTCCCGCGGCATCAGTTCAATCTTTTTCCGGTGTACATGCAGCAACGTTCCCCGGACACCAACCTGAACTATACCGCGCTGTTTCCGATCTACGGCCATCTGAAAAAACGCATTTTTCGCAGCGAGATTGATTTTGCCCTCTGGCCGCTTTACGTGAAAACCGTCCGGCGCGCTTCCGCCAGCCCGTTGCCGCTGGATCCCAATGCGAATCTGCGGCGGCAGTTTCTCGACGCCCGGCGGGGGGATGTTACAACCTACAATTACGTTTACCCCTTCTTCCACCTGCGCTATGGCGATGGGATGAAAGGCTGGCAGCTTTGGCCGCTGGTGGGCCACGAACACAAGGAAATCACGACCAAGACGAATGTTTGGGACGACCTGGAAACGACGCCCGGCTATGATAAACGCTTTGTCCTCTGGCCATTTTACTTCAATCAACATCGCGAAACCGGCACGACCAACGTGGAAGACCAACTGGTGGTGCTGCCCTTCTACAACCACCTGCGCTCGCCCATGCGCGACTCGACGAGTTATTTGACACCGATCGGTTTGACGATCACCGATGATCGCACCCGCAAGTACCACGAAGTCGGCGCCCCGTGGCCGTTCATCGTCTTCACGCGTGGCGAGGGCAAAACGGCCAACCGCGTCTGGCCCTTCTTCAGTCGGGTTCATACCGACACGCCGGAGAGCCGGATCGAAAGCGACTTTTATCTTTGGCCCCTCTATAAGTTCAAAGGCATTCACTCCCCGCCGCTCGACTACAGTCGCACGCGCATCCTGTTTTTCCTAGCTTCGCACACGTTCACGAAGAGTTCGGAGACGGGCAATTTTCGAACCCGCACCGATTTTTGGCCTTTGTTCACGCACCAACGCGACTATAACGGCAACTCCCGCCTGCAAATTTTCGCCCCGCTCGAGCCAATGCTGCCCGCCAGCAAAAGCATCGAGCGCAATTACTCGCCACTCTGGTCCCTCTGGCGGGCGGAGAAAAATCCCACAACCGGCACGACCAGCCAGTCACTGCTCTGGAATCTTTACCGGCACGAAACTTCGCCCACGATCAAAAAAGGCTCGCTCCTGTTCGGGCTTATCCAGTATGAATCCAGCGCGGAAACCAAACGCTGGCGGTTATTTTACCTCCCGCAGAAAAAATCCCTGAGTCCTCCCGATCATGTTTCAGAACATCGGTGAAATGGTGCTCCTTTTTTGGAGAACGTTGTGCGCGTTGCCCCTGGTCTGGCGACAGCGCGCCAAAGTTCTTGAACAGTTCTATGAAATTGGCAATGCCAGTCTGCTGATGATCTGTGTGCTGTCCTTTTTCCTGGGCGGAGTAATCGCGCTGCAAACCGGCCCCCTCCTCGCCGAGCGCGGATTGCACAATGCCGTGGGCGGCCTCGTCGGCATCGCCATGGCCAAGGAGTTCGCGCCGATCATGATGTCCATCCTGATTGCGGGCCGCGTCGGTTCGGCGATGGCGGCGGAAATCGGCTCCATGCGCGTTTATCAGGAGATTGATGCCTTGCGCACGATGAATATTGACCCGATCAACTATCTTGTGTTGCCCCGCTTGGTCGCCCTTGCGTTTGCGCTACCGATGCTCGTCACGTTTGCGATTCTCGTCGGCTGGCTCGGCGGCGCGGTCGTGGCGTCGGTCACGAGCCAGATTGATATTCCCATTCAATCGTTCTTTACGACTATGAAAGACGTGGTGGAGGTGAAGGATGTCGCCAATGGTGTGTTCAAGAGTTTTTGCTTCGCGTGGATCGTGGGTATTGTGTCCTGCCACCAGGGGCTCATCACACGCGGCGGCCCGCGTGGCATTGGGCGCTCCGTTACCAAGGCCGTGGTTAACTCCATCGTATTGATTGTGATGTTCGACTACGTCCTCACGCGCATCTTGCTCCACTGATGAACGCTCCGCTAAACCATCACCAAGGGGTCGGCGTTCAAATGCGCGGGGTGCGCCGCAGTTTCGGCAAACAGGAAGTCCTCAAAGGCATTGACCTCGACGTGCAGGCCGGCGAAATCTTCGTGCTCAT
>JANYBF010000625.1 GCA_025360895.1 Verrucomicrobiota bacterium | reverse complement strand
GCGGACATGGATCAACTGGCGCGCGACTTGAAAAAGCTGGCGCCGGAGGACGGGCGCGGGATTGATGACTTCATCGCCGGCGTCCGTTCCTTCCAACGCACCGACATGTTCGGCACGATGGCCGAGCCGATGGAGCTGATGGGCCCGTTCGGCACCATCAAACAATTGTGGGGTTTGCGCCGGTCGCTGCGCTACCTCGGGGGCCCCTACAATCTGCCGAACAAGGAATTTGCCGAGCGCTTCCAGAGCGCAGCGTTGCGGCGATTGATGACCCATTTGTTTCTCCCAGAAGTACCCATGTGGTTCATCCTGCTCATGCTGTCCCTGGTGGCCAACCGCCAGATGGGTTTGCTAGCCGGCAGTTGCCATGACTTCGTGGACAGCCTGGTCGAACGCTACCGCGGTTTGGGCGGCGAAATTACTTTCAACGCCACGGTCAAGGAAATCATCGTGGAGCAGGACCGCGCTGTCGGCGTACGCTTGAGCGACGGGACCGAACAACGGGCCGATGTGGTCGTTTCGGCCGGCGACGGCACCAACACGATCTTCCACCTGCTGGGCGGGCGCTACGTGAGCAAAGCCATCAAGGACCGCTATGAAAACTGGAAGCAACTTCGGCCGCTGGTCACGTTGAGCTTTGGTCTGCGCCGCGAATTTCCGGGCGAACCACCGTTGCGCTTTGTCCTCCTGAAGGAACCGATGACGGTCGGCAACGTGACGATTGATGGCTTCCCCATCCGCATCTTCAACTACGGCGATAAATTTGCGCCGCCGGGCCGGACGGTCTTTCAAGTTCTGTTCATCACCGATTGGAAATTTTGGAAGGACCTGCTCCAGGATCGCGAGCGTTACGAGATCGAAAAGAAACGCGTCTGTGCCGAGGCGCTCGCCCGCTTGGAGCCGCATTATCCCGGCATCACGGCACAGGTGGAACTGACCGACATGGCCACGCCGCACACGACCTGGCGCTACACCCTGAATCACGAAGGCGCGTTCATGGGCTGGGCGCCCACGCCGAAAGCGTTGCGCACACCATTCAAGAAAACGCTGCCGGGATTGGACAATTTTTACATGGCGGGCCAGTGGGTGGTGCCGGGCGGTGGAGTGCCGCCCTGCCTCTACTCGGGACGGCATGTGATCCAGATTCTGTGCAAGCGGGACAAAAAAACATTCACGGCGAGTAAAGTTTAAGTGTTGCGACCGCCCGTTTCCGAAGCGCAGAGTTGTTATCAAACCCTTGCCGCGCGCCGCGGAGAACGATTGTCCGCCCCCGGCAGGCCATCGTGTTTCATCGGTCCGCCCCACTGGCATCCCAGCAACTGGCATACGGTTAGCTATTTGCACGGCGATGCGAAAAACCAACCCGACCCAAATTGAAAAACTGGTGGAAGATTATTATCTGCCGCTATTCCGTTTCGCCGCCCGGCTGTGCGACAGCCCGGCCAACGCGCTCATTCTCACGCAACGCACGTTCCGGCTGGCGTTCGACCGCAGCCGCAACCTGCCGGTCCCAAACAATCGCCGCGCCTGGCTGTTTGCGATCCTGTTCGCCAAGTTCCTCGAAGGCCGCCCGCGCGGTCTTCGTAGCTAAACCGAAACGCCGGCCTTCCGTCGTCCGTGTTGGGACAAACGGCGCATCCCGCCCAGCCGGATGCGCCGAAAAAAAACCGCCACTCGGTGGCCTTGGATTATTTCTCCTTCAAAATGGAAATGGCATCCGCCGCATCTTTTTGCACGGCCAGATCGGGATATTCCAACAAGGGCTTGAGGTCAGGAATCAGACTCTTGTTACCCAAAACGGCGAGCGTGCGACAGGCATCGCGAATGACATTCTTATCGCTGTTCTTGAGCAACGGCGTGATTTCTGAAATGGCACTTTGCGCTTTAAGGCCGCGCAACGCTTTCAAGCCGTCGATGATCGTAGCTTTATCCGGGCTTTTGAGTAGTTCGCAGATGCTCTTGATTTCGGCCTCGCTCACATCGGCGTTCATGACGCCGAGAACCCGCGCCGCCTTGCGGCGAACCGACGGCCGGCTGTCGGCCAGCAACGGTTTGAGCGCGGCCTGACCTTTCGCGCTGGTGGGATAATTCTTCTCCATTTCCTGCATCGCGCTAATGACTTCTTTTTCCTTGGCCGACCCAAGCATTGCGATCAGTTCGGCTTCGGGCTTCACCTTGGCCGCGTGTACTGAACCGATCGTGAACGCGAAAACACCGATCACCAGCCCGATGATAAAACTCCGTTTGGTCCAATTGCTCATAAGTAATTCCTCAATAGTTTAGGCTGCCGTAGTTGGATCCCGCGGGGGCGAGATGCGTCCAGTTTACCAAGAGTTCCGATCTCGTTTCCAACCCCAGCCTGCGGTCGCAGCCTAACGAAGCTCGATTTCTTGTCAACTGGCTTTGCCGGCCAATCTCGTTTCGCGTCGAAGGTAATGTCCTGATTTGCTTGGTAGGGACAGCGCGCTGCGATGTCCCCGCCCGTAAAGCGGGCGGAACCGGCGCTGGCTTTACCAGCGCGCCGTCCCTACCAATCCGCACCGAATGGCTACTTGACTCGACTTTGCGGCAAAATAAACTGTAATCTCAGATTGAGCCTGAAAAACACTAGTGTCCGCCGCTAAACTGAAACCATGAACTCGAATTCGAATCCATTAATGAAAACCAATTCCGTTGCCAAACTCCTCGCCCTGTTCGCGCTTACTTGCTTTGCTGCCAGCGCCTTCGCCGCCAGCCTCTACCCCGTCGTGGTCAACGACCGCTGGGGCTTTATTGACAAGGCCGGCACCCTGGTTGTCAATCCGCAATACCAGCGGGCAGACGCCTTCGCGGCGGGTTTCGCCGCCGTGCGCTTGGAGAGCCGATGGGGTTATGTTGATGCCACCGGCAAACTGACCATCAACCCGCAGTTCGATGCCGCCACGGCTTTCAGCGAAGGCGCCGCCGCCGTCAAGTTCGGTGGCCGGTTCGGCTATGTGGATGCCCAGGGCCGTTACACGATCAATCCGCAGTACGACGCCGCCGGGCCATTCGCCAGTGGACGGGCCGCCATCAAGCTCAAGGGCCGTCATGGTTTCATTGACAAGAGTGGGGTCGTCGCCATCAGCCCGCAATTCGACGACGCGTTGACGTTCGCCGATGGATTGGCGGCCGTCGAACTGGGCGGGCGTTGGGGCTTC
>JANYBF010000605.1 GCA_025360895.1 Verrucomicrobiota bacterium | reverse complement strand
CCATCAGCGTTGTGCTCGAACATCAGTGTGTAGGGACAATGCGGATTGTAAGGCGACATCTGATGGCACCGCGCAATGTAATCCGCCGGCACGAGTTGCCGGTCGCCCCACTGGCCACCGCGCAGCAGGCAATAGCCGAAGCGCAACGCATCCGTCGCATGCACCGCGATGCTCCCGGCGCCGTTCGCGTGCGGCATGACGAAATCACCCCGGTGCAGGCAATAGGCCCAAGCACCCCAACCCATCGGCTTCGCCAGCCGCTCATTGATATAATCCGACAACTCCATCCCGGTGACGTGCCGCAGCACGATGGACGCGATGTGCGGCCCCGGCGAGGAATAGGAATAACCCGCGCCCGCGTTCGTCCACATCGCGCAGCGCAGCGACGACTGGTCGAGATCGTGAATGTCCTGCCCCGGCACTGCTTTGAGCGGAAACGCCTTGCCCATCGCCACCGCCGTCGGCGCCCCGCCCTCACCGGTGTAACCACCGCTCATGCACAAAAGTTGGCCCAGCGTGATGTCCGCCCGCCGCGCGTCATCCAGCTTGCCGTCGGCTGAAAAGGCTTCCGGCAAAAACTGCGGGGTGAACACCTTCGTGTCCAGGCCCTCGGGAATTTTGTCATGGAACTCCTGCAACATGATGCCGCAGGCGATGCTCGCGTAGGCCTTGCCCGTGGACGCCATGTCCGGATTTGCGTTGCGACTCGCGCGGCCGAAATATTTTTCAAACACCAGCCAGCCGTTCCGCACCACGAGCAAGCCACCATTCTGGGTGCAGCACTGCGTGAACTCCCAAGCCTGGTCCAGCCTCCGTGCATTCATCCCGGCGAAATCCCGGATCTGCGCCGCGTTCGTTGCCGTGCGCCAGCCGTCGGCTTTATCCGGGGGCGGGAAATACCCGGGCAGGGTGGGCGTACTCGCTCGACCTGATTCAATGGGGCGTTCGGCGGCGGCAACGACCATCAAGCTTGAGAGCGCAAAAACGAAAACCGCAAGGTATCTCCGAAAAACTGCGCCGGGCATTGAAATCATGGGTTGATGTTGCCAGCCCCATGCCGGTGGGACAACGACTTTAGTTCGGCGAGCCTGTCCCAACGGGGCTGAGTGAGCGGGAGAAAACGAATCTATCCCGTTGGGATTTTGGAAACGCGGAGGTTACGCGGCGAGGATTTGTTGGAGGGGCGGCGGTGAGGGGTGGAAGTGAGATGAGGGCGAACTTGGACGAATTTGCCAGCACCGTCGATGCGAAATCTTTGTAGAATTCATGTCTGAAATGATTTTTAAGCTCCGTAGGAGCGACATCATGGGAAGATGCCGCTCCTACGGAGCTTTAGATTTGAACGGGTCTGGTTGCTACAAGTATGTCACGCCTACGGCGCTACCAATTCATTTAGTGAGGATTTGGTGGAGGGTGGCGTCGAGGAGGTGGATGGCGGTGGTGCGCGCGGCGGCGAGCCGGGTTTCCAGCGCGTCGCACCCGCGCATCAACTCGTCCACCTTCGCCACGATCCGCTGTTGTTCGGCCACTCTCATTGTCTCACGGGTTTAAGGTGTGATGAATTAGTGAATCGAGAAGCTTCGCACCAAGCTCGCGCGCTGCGGCCTGCCGCACCTCCAGTTCATCGCACAACGCCTGCAACTCCTCCACTTTTTCCACAATCCGTTGTTGTTCGGCAAGAGGTGGAACAGGCAGGATAATCCGTTCCAGCTTGCTTTTCGTGATGTGCTGAAGCCCGACGCCTCCGTGCGCCTTGGCAATCATCTCGTCGAGACGCCCATTGATCGCGATACGGAGGAATCGCTTGTCATAGGCGTCACCGATTAATTCCGCACGGAAGATATGCTGGTTAAGGACGGCAGGACCTCGATTCCAGATGAACGCACCGAAAGATGTGCCCGGCGTGCCAGACCAACTAATCAGGAAGTCGTCGTTACGTATGAGAACTTTTTCATTCACCTCGAAGTCGCAGTAATTAAACGGCGCGTCGGGATTGTTCAGATTTTGAATACGGACAATCGGTAGTCCGGTTGTGCTCCAATCGGAAGGCTTGAATGCGCGACCGTTAATGAGCCGCATCGCTTCGCCAATTCGCAGCCAAGCCCAGCCTTTCGGAAGTTCAAAAGGCGCGTCGTCCGAGTCAATGGGGGGCAGGTCTGCATCTGCCAATTTACGGGTGCCGTCTGCTGTCTTTTGTGCCGACGAATCATTTGAGTTCTGCGCTAACAGCAAACCACGGACTGCTAGTTGAAGAATTAGTTCGTGAAGTTTTGCGGGCGACTCTGGTGTTTCAACCAACGTCTCAAAGTGTCGGAATAATTGCGGCGGGTTCATGCGTCAACGGGTAAGCGCGCTTTCGAGTTCCCGACACAGCTTCTCGCGCACTTCGGCGACGGCGGCTTGGGCTTTTTGGTATTCGGCAAGAAGTTCGGCGGGGTCGCGTTGAGCGTTGTCCTCAACGTGCGGGTTCTTTGGGAAAAAGTTGCAGTCATCGGCAATGATGTCTGCTACGGAGGTGCGCCATGCGAATTCGCTTTCCTTGCGCTTGCTCTCCTGTCCTAGTTTTCCCCACCACTTTTTCTCCGCGTCGAATTCCTCGATGCGGATTGGTTTGGTTTTGTTGTAGTTCTTCACGCCCGGCGGATACGGGTGTTCGTAATACCAGATTTCCTTGGTCGGTTCGCCTTTGGTGAAGAACAGGAGATTGGTTTTGATGCCGGTGTAGGGCGCGAACACGCCGTTGGGCAGGCGCACGATGGTGTGGAGATTACACTTCTCCAAAAGTTCCTGCTTGATGCGAGTCTTGATGCCTTCGCCAAAGAGCGTGCCGTCGGGCAGCACCATCGCACCGTGGCCGCCGTCGCGCAGCAGGTGGACGATGAGCACCAGGAACAGGTCGGCGGTTTCCTTGGTGCGATAGGCGGCGGTGAGGGGTGGAAGTGGGACAAGGGCGAACTGGGACGAATTTGCCAGCCCCGTAGGTGCGAAATCCTTGTAGAACTCATGTGCGAAATGATTTTCAAGCTCCGGAGGAGCGACATCATGAGAAGATGCCGCTCCTCCGGAGCTTTGGATTTGAACGAATCTGGTTGCTACAAGGATGTCACGCCTACGGCGCTACCAATTCATGTAGCGAGGATTTGGCGGAGGGTGGCGTCGAAGCGGTGTGCGCCGAGGGTGCAGCTTTGGCGCAACTCGCCCACCTTCGACTTGATTCGTTGTTGTTCGGTTTTCACGTTCGGTCGAGGTGGTAGGTGAGCTTGCCGTTGTCGTCGCTGACGAGGTGGCCGGCTTGACCCATCATTTCGATCAACTGCAAAACTTCTGTCTCGGAGTTCTTCTTACCTAGGTGCGCGATCAGGTAACTGACGAGTTTCTCCTTAGTGCCGGGTCGCTTGGTGGTTGGTTTCCGTAGGTGTTCTAAAACCCGCGCCTCCATTGTCTCCAACTGCGATGACTGCTCCTTGGGCTTGGTCGGCGATTTGACCGTAGGTTCGGCGGTCGCCGGCATTGAAGCGAGTAGCTTGGCCTTTAATTTTGCGACGGGCGTGGCGACAGCCGCAGGTGCCGCAGGCGATTTGTTCACTGCCGAAAACTGGAGTGTTGTGAAATCCTCGTGTCGTCGGACGCGAATATGTTTGCTGCGCAGATGCTCAATGAGCGGATCGTACCCTCCATCCTCCGCTACAATGTGAAAGTATCCGCCCGGATCAGCCAGCACCGCGCGACCAAGATAATAAGCTAGGGCAAAATCCACTGCATTCTTGCCCGAAGATTTCAGGCGGACGAATTCCACGTTGGCGGCATGCGGTAGGAGTTTTTCGACTACGGTCGCGTCGAGCTTTGTCTTTTTAGGACCGAGCAGCAAGGTGAGATGGACGGTCTTGCTCTCGATGAGGGTCGGATCAACTTCGTGGACGTTTTCGTAGTCCACGAAGACATGGTTTACGGGTGGCGGCAGGTCGTTGGTTTCGTTGGGCATAAATTTCCAAGTGGCGAAAAAGTGGCGGAGAGTGGAGTCCAAGAGGTGTCACCGGAGGTGGGCTTCCCAGCGTGCCGTTGGCGGTTTCTCTTTCGGCTGGGGTGATCCGGTGCATGCGGCTGGGTGGAATTGTAAGTCGGCCAGGGTTTTAGGCAAGCGATCTAACCGCAGAGTGCGGAAGGGCGGGTTATTAACGGTGAATCTTACCTTGAGCTGTGCCAGCGCTGAAGGCGGCTTGCTTTAGGGCAGCAGTCGGGCGCGGATAAACTGGCCCGGGCCGCCAGGATTGGGCAGTGGGATTTGCCAGAGGCCGTTGGTGCCGGGCAGCTCGAACAGATTCGTCCAAGTTGTCAGGTTGGCGGAGCTTTCCAGCGCGTAACTGTGTCCGCGCGCGCCGTGAAGTGTCACCAGATTCGAGGTCGCGCCGGCGGACTGAAGGTTTAGCCACGGCGGATTGCTGCACGGCGTGGAATCAACCGCGGTGCGCACGGCGGCTTGAATGCTTTGCACGCCGGCGAACACGTTTTCCATCAGGTTGACCACCATGAACACGCCGGCAATCTGACGCGTAACATCAATCCACGGCGCGAATCCGAACGCGCCCCCGCTGCCGACCTGGACGGCGTCTCCGTTCGGCGCCACAAGTTCGCGCCATTCGCCGATGCCGTAGCGCGTCTGACCCTGGCCGTATTTGGTGTAAGGGGAGCAGAGGATTTGCGCACCGAGGGTCTGGTCCTGTTGCATCACATAAACGGCGTTGCTGGACAGGACCCGGTTCGCACCCCACTGGCCGTGGTTCAAGAGCATTTGCAATACGGTCGCGTATTCGTAAAGCGTGCTCGGAGCGCCACCGGCAATGCGGGGATTGGGGGTATTGCCGTAGGTGGTGGCAGTGAGGCCGAGTGGACGTTTGAGGCGGAGTTCAAAAAGGTTGGACCACGTTTGACCGGAGGCGACCTCGGCGCAGGCGCCGGCCACCTGCATGGAAAGTCCGCCGTAACAGAACGCGGTGCCGGGCGCGGCAATGAGATCGTTGGTGGCGATGATTTGGGCGGCGCGCTGGAGCGTGATGGTGTCATCCGAAAGCACGCCACTGGTTTCATCGCCCGGCAAGCCCGAGGTGTGACTGAACATCTGGCGCAGCGTTATGGTGCCTTTCACCCCGGTGTAGTCCTGCGGAAAGTAGCGGGCGACCGGATCGTCGAGGCTCATTAACCCATCGTCCACGAGGGACATGATGACCACGGCACTGAGCCATTTGGTGGAAGAGGCGATGAGGCGGAGAGTGTTGGGATTGAAATTTCCCGCGTAAAGCTCGTGCAGTTTCTGGCCATCCTTGAGAATGAGCAACGAGCCGTTGGCAATGCCCGCCTGGGCCAACGTGTTGCTAAAAGCCTGCGTGACGGCGCCCAGGTCGTAAATGCAATTTGTCTGCGTCGGAAAAGATAGGGTTTGGGCCCAGGCGACCGGCAACCCTATGCCGCCGAGCAGTACCACCCACAAATATCGCTGCCAACCGAAATATTTCATCGCGAATGAGTCATTATCGTTTTGTACCACCACCAGAAACAAATCTCGTCGCTACAAGGACGCAGTGACCGGTGCGGATGTTACAACAACCTAAAGGTGTGGGTTAAAGTTAGAATGCGTTGCACCAGTCGCATCAGACGGCATAACCACCGCTTCCACCTTCGTGTGCATCTTGTAGGTTCCCCCGGTTAGTGATTCCATAAGTGATCCCAGTGACCATTTTGGCGTGCCTCGATCACGGCGCACAGATGCCGCAAGCCCAAGGGGGTCCAAGATTGGCCGCTGCGTTTGAACCGGCCTTGCC
>JANYBF010000570.1 GCA_025360895.1 Verrucomicrobiota bacterium | reverse complement strand
CGCCTGGCGCCCTCGTATTGGCGGTCATCAAACCCATCGAATAAGTCTTGCTGACAACGCCTTCAACCCTTAAGTTCAGCACGGTTGAATTTTGTTAATTTGCCAGGGCCCATGGAATGTGGACTTACGAACCCCGCCAGGGCCGGAAGGCAGCAACGGTAGTTTGCTCCGTATCTGCCGTGGTCACCCTAGCATTTCTTTTCAATGCCCAATGACTGCCCCGCCGCGCTGTAATTTTGCATTTTTAATTTTTAATTTTTAATTCACACTCCCGGCGTGTCCTATCAAGTCATAGCCCGCAAATATCGCCCGCAACGGTTCGCCGACGTGGTCGGGCAGGAGCATGTCACCCAAACGCTGGCCAACGCCATCGGGCAGAGTCGGATTGCGCACGCCTATCTGTTTTGCGGGCCGCGCGGCACGGGCAAGACGACCATCGCCCGCATCTTCGCCAAATGCCTCAACTGCACCGGTGGCCCGAAGGTGGACTTCGACGACAACGACGATCGCGTAAAAGAAATCACCGACGGTCGCGCGCTGGACGTGATGGAGATTGACGGCGCGAGCAACAACGGCGTCGAACAGGTGCGCGAATTGCGTGAAACCTGTCAATACGTTCCGGCCAGCGGCAAGTTCAAGATCTACATCATTGACGAGGTTCACATGCTCTCGACGCAGGCGTTCAACGCGTTGCTCAAGACACTCGAAGAACCCCCGGCGCATGTGAAGTTCATGTTTGCCACCACCGACCCCGAAAAAGTTCTGGCGACGATTTTGTCCCGCTGCCAGCGCTTTGATCTACGCCGCATTCCCACCGCGCTCATCGTCAAGCATCTTGCGCACGTCGCCGGGCTGGAGAAGGTGACGATTGACGCCGCTGCGCTGTATGCCATTGCGCGCGGCGCGGACGGCGGCATGCGTGACGCCGAGAGTGCGATGGATCAATTGATCAGTTTTTGCGGCGGAAAAATTGAGGAAGCCGACGTGCTCTCGATGTTCGGCCTTACGGCGCAAGGGCAGATTCTCGAACTCAGCCGCGCGGTACTGGCCGGAGAAATTCACACCGCGCTTCGCCAGCTTACTGATCTCGCCCAGAAGGGAAAAGATTTGGGCCGCTTGCTTTCCGACCTGCTCAGCCACTTTCGCAACCTGATTCTCTTTCAAGTCTCGAAGGGCGATTTGAATCTATTGGAAGTGTCCGAGGCCGAAGTTACCGCGCTCAAGGAGCAATCCACGCTGGCCACCACCGATGCCTTGACGCGTATCCTTGAAGTGCTGGCCGATGCGGAACTCCGCCTGCGCGACGCTGCGTCAAAAAAGATTTTGATCGAAGTAACACTGCTTCGGGCCATTGAAGCCCGCAATGCCGTCAGCCTCGACGTGGTTTTGAAGCAATTGAATGCGCTGCGCGGGCAGGGGAGCGCCGGCTTGGCCGCTCCCGCTCCCGTAGCCGCCGACGTGAGGAGGCGGATTTCGCCCAACACCGAAGCCCCGGCTCCGCGAACGATCGAAGCACTAGAAAATCCGTCTCCGCACGTCGGCGGCTACGAAATGGCGCCGCCCTCAATGCCGGTTGCACCGCTCGCCGCCTCGACGGATTTGGAAACGCTCTGGTCGCAGTTGGTGGAGGCGGTCAAGCGCGCCAGCCGCTTCAGCGCCAACTATCTGATCAATGCGCATCCGGTGTCCTTTTCCAAGGGACTGCTCGTCATCGGTTACGATCCCGAGTTTGAGGATCAGATGGGACTGGCCGATAACCCGAAGAATCATACCTTGCTCCAAACCAAGCTCACTGAACTTGGTCATGCCAACTCGCAGATCAAATTCGTCAAAGCCGAAGCCCCGGTCGGCCGCGCGCCGGTGACCGCGCCCGTTGCCGTGCCTTCATCTCCGCCGCCGGTGGCAAAAGCTGCGGCTGTTGCCACCAGCGCACCCAAGTCGGCCTCGGCACTTCCCAAGGAAAAGTCCGTGTCCATTCCTTTCAACAAAGATGATTTCAAGAACGACCCGCTCATCGCCCGGGCGTTGGAAGTTTTCAAAGGTCAGATCGTGGAAGTGCGCGCGTGAGCAGATTTCGATGCATTGACCTTAACCTCCAACCCTTTAACAACACTCAACCATGTTCAACGTAGCTCAACTCCAGAAACAGGCGGCGCGGATGCAGCAGCAGATGGAAGAAGTCCAGGCCCAGCTCGCCGTCCGCACCGTTGAAGCTACCAGTGGCGGTGGCGCGGTGCGCGTTACCGCCCGGTGTGACGGCAGCATTGCTGCTGTAAAGATTGATCCCGCAGCGCTCAATTCCGCCGATGCCGCATTACTCGAAGATATGATTCTGACCGCCGCGAATCAGGCCTTAAATCAGGGCAAGGAAATATCCAACACCGAAATGGGCAAAGTCACGGCCGGGATGAAGCTGCCGGGATTTGGTTGAGAAATTACAAATGCAGAATGCAAAATGCAAAATGCGGGACGACCACATGGCCGGCTCCTCTTTTTTCATTTTTCATTTTTAATTTTGCATTGCCATGCTTCCCGCCTCCATCACCGCCCTCATCGCCGCTCTAAGCAAGCTGCCTGGAATTGGGCCGCGCTCCGCCGAACGCATCGCTTTGCACCTCGTGCAGACGGAATCGGGCGTCGTAAAGCAACTGGCCGAGGTGATTCTGCTGGCCCGCGAGCGCATCCAGTTTTGCACGACGTGCGGTGCGCTGACGGAAAAATCCCCTTGCGCCATCTGCGACGATGCGCGCCGCGACGGATCGTTGATTTGCATCGTCGAACGCGCCGTGGACATCTTGAGCGTCGAAAAGTCGGGCACCTTTCGCGGCAAGTTCCATGTCCTCGGCGGCAAGATATCCCCGCTGGATGGGGTGGAACCGGAGGACCTGCGCATTGCCGAACTGGAGACGCGCCTCACGCTAGAGCCAATCAAGGAAGTCGTTATCGCTCTCGGCACGGATGTCGAAGGGGATGCGACTAGTTTTTATCTCGCGAAGCGGCTCGCGCGTGCCGGGTTGAAAATCTCCCGGATCGCCCATGGTTTGCCAGCGGGCAGCGGGCTGGAGTATGCGGATGAGTTGACGTTGAGCCGGGCGCTGGAAGGACGAAGGGAGATGGTGTGAGCCAACGCAACTAAAGCCAAAAACATCACCTTTCTATGATCAAACCGTCCATCGTCGTTTTCGACCTCGGCAAAGTTCTCCTGGATTTCGATTACGCCATTGCCACTCGCCGGATCGCCGCCCAGGCGACGAAGCCCGCCGTTGAGGTGCATGAATTTCTCAGCCAATCGCCGCTCCTCTACCGCTACGAAACCGGGCCAATGACGCGGCAAGAATTTTTTGACGAAGTACGTCAGTTTTCCGGATTTCGCGGCAGTTTTGAGGAATTCGGCGGATTCTTTGCGGATATTTTCAGCGAAATGCCACCGATGATCACGCTCCACGCCGAGTTGCGGCGCAGGGGTATTCCGACCTATATTTTCTCGAACACGAATGACCTCGCGATTGAGCACATCCGCCGGAATTTTCCATTCTTTGCCAACTTCGACGGCTATATCCTGTCCTACGAAGTCCGCTCGATGAAGCCGGACGTGAAGATCTACGAAGCGCTCGAAGCCATGACGGGCAAGCGGGGTGCGGAGATTCTTTACCTCGACGACCGTCCGGAAAATGTGGACGCAGGCGCCGCGCGCGGCTGGCAGGTGATTCTTCAAACCGACCCGGCCAAATCTCGCGCGACTATCGAACGACTTGGGTTGTTGGGGACTGCTTAGCCAACCGGTTGGGCCATGAGCAAACCAGTCAAATCCCAATGGAACTTCGGTGAGCTGTTCCCGACGGAGCAAACGCGCCGGGTGCTTTCGGTCAGCGAACTCACCACGCAGGTCAAGCGCCTGCTCGAAAAACAAATTGGTTCAATCTGGGTCAGTGGGGAGATCACGAATCTGCGGGCGCAAAGTTCGGGCCACATTTACTTCACGCTCAAGGATGCCGGCTCGCAATTGAGCTGTGTGTTGTTTCGCAAGGAGTCCGTCCCGCATCGCGATGTGTTTCAGGATGGCCAGAAGGTTCTGGTGCAAGGCGATGTGACGGTTTATGAAGCGCGCGGGCAATATCAATTGCTGGTACGCGCGGTCGAGTTGCAGGGCGTGGGTGCGTTGCAACTCAAGTTCGAGCAACTCAAGCAAAGGCTGGCGGCGGAAGGTTTGTTCGTAGTGGAGCGCAAGCGTCCGTTGCCTCCCTATCCCCAACGCATCGGCTTGGTTACGTCGCCGACGGGCGCGGCCATTCGGGATGTCCTCCATGTGGTGCAACGACGAAACCCCGGCTTGGAAATCATCCTTGTGCCGTGTCGCGTGCAAGGTGACGGCGCGGCGGCGGAAATTGCGAAGGCGATCCGGTTATTGAACGAGTTTAATGCTTGTAGCAGCCGACGTGAGGAGGCTCCAACTGAAGGTGGAATTGAAAATCAGAGCCTCCTTACGTCGGCTGCGACCAGGTTGGATCTGATTTTGGTCACGCGCGGCGGGGGAAGTCTGGAGGATTTGTGGGCCTTCAACGAGGAAGCCGTGGCGCGGGCAATCTTTAAATCGGCTCTGCCAGTCGTGTCGGCGGTGGGACACGAGATTGATTTCACCATCGCCGACTTTGTGGCGGACATCCGGGCGGCAACGCCCAGCGCGGCGGCGGAGATTATCACGGAAGGGGTGTTTGCCAGCCGCCAGTTTGTCGCGGAGGCAGCCTCGGTGATGAACTTCCGCGTCCGGCAACGGCTCGCTCGCGAACGGGAAGATTTCCAAAGCGTAACGCAGCGGATGTTGCGGACCCATCCCCGTCGCCGGCTGGACGAGCAATCGCAGCGGCTGGATGATTTGCAGAGCAGCCTGCTCCGTTCAACCAGGCAGCATGTACGCGGGCAGCGGGTGGTCTGGCAGAATCTGGCGACGCGGTTGCTGCGTGTGCGACCGGGCGAGTTGTTGAAGCAGCGGCGCGAGCGGTTGCGCGTAGCGGTGCGTCAGTTGCGCGAACAGAGCCAGCATTATCTCGGCAATACGCGCAATCATTTTGCCAACCTCGAAGCGCGGCTGCGCCTGTTGGGGCCGGAGCAGGTGTTGTCGCGCGGCTACTCGATCACGATGGATGCGGCGACGGGCAAGGTGTTGCGGGAGGCGGCCAAGGTGAAATCCGGCCAACGGCTCAAGACCCGGCTCAAGGCCGGTGAGTTCATCAGTCGCGTGGAGGATTAACGCCGGCATCACCCTGGCTTGTGCCGGTGGTAGCAAGGCCGGGAAGTCGTCAAAGCAGCGGCTCCGGGCAAGGCTGGGGCAGAAGTGATTTTTGTCCTCCCCGGTAATTTACGGCCGTGCTCTTTGGTGGGAAACGAACGCCATCCAAACCTGAATGCCCACCGAACGCTTGACGTGCGGCGCGGTCAAGCACATTGATTGGTTATGCAAATGGACAAGCTGACCATCAAATCGCAGGAAGCGCTGGCGGAATCGCAGCGCATTGCGCACGAACACTCGCATCAACAGGTGGATTGCGAGCATCTGCTGCTGGCGCTGATGGGGCAGAGCGAAAGTCTCGTCCCGGAACTGCTGGAGAAAATTGGTGTGCCGGTGATGAAGCTTCAGCCGGATGTAGAAGCAGAACTTGCGCGGCGTCACAAAGTCACGGGCACAAGCAGCAGCGACGTGTTCTCCAGCCAGGAATTGAAGAAGGCGCTGGATGCCGCGCAGTCCGAGGCGGGGAAGCTCAAGGACGATTACATCAGCACGGAGCATTTGCTGCTGGGCATACTTGATAGTGGTGGTTCGGCGTTGAAACAGATTTTCAAGACGCAGGGGTTAAAGCGTGACACGGTGTTAAAGGCGCTTGCCGAATTGCGGGGCAACCAGCGGGTGACCGATCAAGCACCTGAGGGAAAATTTCAAACGCTCGAAAAATACGGCCGCGATCTCACGGCGCTCGCTCGTCAGGGAAAAATTGATCCAGTTATTGGTCGCGATGAAGAAATCCGCCGGGTCATGCAGGTTTTGACGCGCCGCACGAAAAACAATCCTGTCCTAATCGGTGAGCCGGGCGTCGGCAAGACGGCCATTGCCGAAGGCCTGGCGCGGCGCATCGTGAGTGGCGACATTCCGGAATCGCTCAAGAACAAGCGGCTCGTGGCAATGGATTTGAGTGCGATGATTGCGGGGGCGAAGTTTCGCGGCGAATTTGAGGAGCGCTTGAAAGCCTTCCTCAAGGAAATCGTTTCCAGCGAGGGCAAAATCATTCTGTTCATTGATGAGTTGCACACACTCGTCGGCGCGGGTGCGGCGGAAGGGGCGAGCGATGCGGCGAACATCATGAAGCCACAGCTCGCGCGTGGCGAACTCCGCTGCGTGGGCGCAACGACGCTCGATGAATACCGCAAATACATCGAGAAAGATCCGGCGCTCGAAAGACGTTTCCAGCCGGTGCAAGTCGCGGAGCCGAGCGTCGAGGCGACCATTGCGATTCTGCGCGGGCTGAAGGAGCGCTACGAAGTGCATCACGGCGTGCGGATCCAGGATGCGGCGCTCGTGGCGGCGGCGACGTTGTCGCATCGCTACATCACGGACCGGTTTCTGCCGGACAAGGCGATTGATCTCGTGGACGAAGCCGCGTCACACATCAAAATGGAATTGGATTCCAAGCCTACGGAACTGGACCAGCTTGACCGCCAGATTCTCCAGTTGGAAATCGAGCGCATGTCGCTCGCGAAGGAGAAGGACGACGCGAGCAAAGAGCGCCTCAAGCTGATTGATAAGACGCTCGCGAACCTGAAGGAAAAATCCAAAGCCCTCACCGCGCAATGGCAGAACGAGAAGACCGCCGTCAACGCCGTCAGCATTGTTCAACAGCAATTGGAGCAGGCGAAGATGGATCTGGAGAAAGCCCGTCGCACTGGCGACCTCACCAAGTCTGCCGAACTGCAATACGGTCGGGTTCCCGACCTGGAAAAGAAGCTGGCTGACATCGAGAAGCAATCAGCGCAACCTACCACTCGCAACACGCTCCTCCGCCAGGAAGTCACCGACGAAGACATCGCTCGTGTCGTCGCGGCGTGGACGCACATCCCCGTTTCGCGGATGCTCGAAGGCGAACGCGAGAAACTGCTCAAGATGGAGGAGCGTTTACAACAGCGCGTCATCGGGCAGAAGCAGGCAGTCGTCGCCGTGTCCAATGCCGTGCGTCGTTCACGCAGCGGGTTGCAAGACCCGAACCGGCCGATCGGCTCGTTCATCTTTCTCGGGCCGACCGGCGTGGGCAAAACCGAGACGGCTCGCGCGCTGGCGGAATTTCTCTTCGACGATGAGCAGTCCATGATCCGCATAGACATGAGCGAATATATGGAGAAACACGCCATCGCGCGACTCATCGGCGCGCCGCCCGGCTACGTCGGCTACGAGGAAGGCGGTCAACTCAGCGAAGCCGTGCGCCGCAAACCTTACTCCGTGATTCTGTTCGACGAGATCGAGAAGGCACATTCCGACGTATTCAACGTGCTGCTGCAAGTGCTCGACGATGGCCGGCTCACCGACGGTCAGGGGCGCACGGTGGATTTCAAGAACACCATTGTCATCATGACCAGCAACCTCGGCTCGCCGATTATCCAGGAATACTTCATGGACGGTCACACGGACAAATCGGCGCATCAGGCCATGGAAGACAAGGTGCAGGCCGAGTTGAAAAAGCATTTCCGCCCGGAATTCCTGAACCGTGTGGACGACGTGATCATTTTCCAAAGCCTCGACGAAAGCGAACTGGCACACATAGTGGACATCCAGCTTGGGCGATTGGAACAACGCCTCGCACAACAGAATCTCACGCTCGACGTGGACGCTGCCGCGAAGAAGTTGCTGGCCAGTGAAGGCTACGAACCGCAATTCGGCGCGCGCCCGCTCAAACGCGCGATTCAAGAACACCTGCTCGACCCGCTCGCGACGAAGTTGCTGGCTGGCGACTTCAAGCCGGGTGAAAGAATCAAAGTCAGTGCGAAGGATGGGGAACTGGTCTTCCAACGAAAGTGAGTTGAACCACAGAGACGCGATATCAAGTTTGCGGATTGTTCTTCAGAGGTTTCTTCTGCTCCGCTTTGAGCCGTTTCTTTTCCCGGCTTTCAACTTTCTTGATGCTTTCAGCCACCGGCAGATTTTCTGGCATTGTGCCACCTAGTTCGTGAATTGTTCTACGAACTAAGGAAGCGCTGATTTAATCGACATGCAGAAAATCCGACTCGGTTTCGACCGTCGAAATCACCTTCCCTTGAAATCAAAATCGCTCCTGCGACCTCCTGCGCACCATCTGGCGATCTGAAGTTCAGGCAAAATTACCAACTCCGATTAAATCAGCGCTTCCCTAAGTCTGCCCCAGCGCCACGAGAGGCTTGCTCGGATCGACGTTCTGAATTACGAGGTAACAGGCATAACGAGACAACGCCCAATCTTCCAACTCGCGTCGTGCGCCAGAGCCAAGGCCGACCATATTGCGCATTTCCGCAAAATGGTCGGCGACCGCATGCCCACTTTGGGCACAGGCTTCCTTCGCCCTTTCAATCACGGCTGGAAGTTGCGGAAGTTGATGTATTCCAACACTCGCGCCAGGTCTCTCGCTGACCATGATTCATGGCCTTCCGCGCTGATGCGCTTGATGCGCTCAAACGTGTTACTGGCAGCGGGCACTGGCAATTGATCGCTCATGGAATTACTGCTGATACGATACTCAACCTCGCGAAGGAATTGAAACCAATTTTCCACAACCGCACGCGCCTGCTCAACCGCGCGATTCAAGAACGCCTGCTCGACCCGCTTGCAACGAAGTTGCTGGCGGGTGATTTCAAGCCGGGTGAAAAGATCAAAGTCAGCGTAAAGGATGGGGCGTTGGTGTTCGTGAAAAAGTAAAAGTCAAACGGCATCCGGTTGTTTCTTCCAAATGAGTCTGCCAATTGTGAAGATAATAAATCCTGCGGCTATTCCCGGAATGGACAGGTAAAGCATGATTACATACCACTCGAAGCCTTCCATACCCGCCGCATCATAGTAGAAGCACTGACTGCGTGCAAAGGACGTCTCAGCAGCGGCCTTTTGTCCGCGAAACACCATCTCGTAATATGGATAGTGGTCGTTTGACAATTGCCCGCCAGTCAATCCCAACACCAGGACTCTGTTGCCGGCCTTGTCAAATGCATCCACCGCAATGCCTCCCAATCGTGCCGACGAGTCGTATCCTGGACTTGATGTCGCAAGGACACCGCTGTCTTGGATTAACTGGTAGAGTTCCGGCAATCCGTCGAGTGTTGTCGCGAAAGCCGCCGGGAGCAAATTTCGACGGTCTAGTTCAACCAAGATTCGTTCCTCCAAACTGTCGTCGCCATATTTTTTGCCGGACGCCAGTCTATCAGACAAAGAATAGGTGTTATCGGGTACGGCGTAGTGGTAGCCGGAGGCATCTCATTCAGTCCCGAACGGAACGACTGCCTTGATCTTCACAATTTCACTGACTTCGTTGAGCCGGGCCGGTCGTGAAATGAAGTAACCCCAGTACGCCCTCGATATCCCGATGGAAACGAGGAAAGTCATCGCAATCGCAACCCCGGTCACCAAACCGAACACCGAAGCCGGGCGCTTTAGGTGCGTGAGTTTGGCAAGCCACGCAGCAAGGACAACTGAACACACATAAGTGGCCACGAGATTGAGCGGAGGACGCCCCATTTAATGCCGCAGTTTGTTTTTCCGCTCGATGTGACTGTTGTAATCGGCGAACCCAAACCGAAGGCAACGGATGATTGGTCGGGCTTGGCGCTATCCATTGAGAAAGTCGCCGTTGAGGACGAGAAGAAAACCGCCTGCAACGCAAGCACTCCCAGCATTAACATGAAGCCGAGGAGCGTCAGTCTAAGTGCTTTGAAGAAGCCTTTCATCAATGATGTCGCGCACTTTACATGAACGGCATGGGATTGCAAAGTTCGGCGAAGAAGCCGGAATTGTCCGGGACGTAGGTTGAAATCTTTCTCCACGCTTTTCATTACTGCTGACGCCCGCTTAAATTCAGGCATGGCCACGTTGCACATCAAACCGGTTGAAGCTCTCGACGCGCCGGAGTTGGTGTTGTATCTGACGCTTCGCCGCATTGAGGAACACGAGCGGGCCGGAGTGCTGGTGGCCACCAATGCCAAGGTGATCAAGCGTCTGTTGGCGAGCCGGTTCACCGTGGTGTCTGCGCTGCTCACGCCGGCGTGGTTGGAAAAACTTGAGCCGCAACTTCGCGCGCGACCGGAAATTGAACTGCCCGTTTACATCGCTGAACAGAAGGTGTTGGAAACCATCACCGGCTACACGCTGCACCAAGGTGCACTGGCCGTGGCCAAAATTCCGCCGCAAGCCGGCTTTGAAACGCTGCTGAAGAATTCCCCGCGCCCACTGCTGCTCGTGGCGGTGGAGGGCATTGCCAGCGCGGAGAATCTCGGCGCGGTGGTCCGGAGCTGCGCGGCTTTCGGTGTGCATTTCCTGATCGTAGGTGAGACGTGCGGTAGTCCGTTCCAGCGCCGCGCCGTTTCCGGTTCCATGGGGACTATTTTCGAGCAGTTGGTGACGCGGGTGGACAAGCTGGCCGAAACATTGACCGCCTTGCGTACGCGGGGCGTGCGATGCCTGGCTGCGCATCCCCGGCCCGGCGCAAAGAAACTGTCCGCCGAGGATTTGCGTGGCGACTGCTGCCTGGTGTTCGGCGCGGAAGGGCCGGGCCTAACGTCACCTGTGCTGGCTGCGTGCGATGACATGGTGGAGATCCCGATGCCCTCGCACATGAATTCGCTGAACGTGGCCGCTGCCACGGCGGTGTTCCTTTACGAAGCAATCCGGCAACGTAGTTGAAGTTTGATTTTTCAGAGGCCGCTGACCGAGCCGCCGTAACAACTGAACGCCGCGTCGGCTTTCGCACGAATCTTCGCCGGTTTACATTTCCCTTGGCGGCGCGCGGGTGAACCCGGGGTGCTGGATAGTTTGGTTTTCGTTAGAGTTTTGTGACGGCAGGTTGTCAGGTCAGATTTTTTGCGCGGAGTTGAAGAAATAGCCGGCTGATTGCGTCTGGTTTCTGACGGCGTCTTTGATGCCGTCGGAAAAGGGGTGAGTCCGGAAATTGCGAAGCGGATGAGATTTCCCGTCTGGATATTTCCGCCCGGCGCAATTGGCATTGCGCGTCGGTTGGGCCCGGTTTTTTTAACGAGATGTCGGAGGTTATGTTTATGGAATCAATGGGGAACAAATCGAAGCTGGCCAAGGTGTTTCTTTATCAAAACATCGGCTTTCTGGCGATCGTGGGGTTGAGTTACCTTGATGAGTTCTTCAAATTGCCGTCACTAATATTCAGCGACCATCCGTTCGCATTTGTCTATCGCCGGGCAACGGTCGAAGTGCTGCTCGTCCTGGCGGTGTGGTTTCTGGTCAGCACCTCGACCCGCCGGATTATCGAGCGGATGCGGTATCTTGAGAAATTCATGCGGGTCTGTGCCTGGTGTCACCACATTGACTACAAGGGGAACTGGGTACGGCTGGAGGAATTCCTACGTCAGGGCTTTGACACGCCCACCACCCACGGCATTTGTCCGAAATGCCTGGCCGAACAAATGGCCACCCTGACAAAGGTAAATCAGAGAAAACCGCAGCCGATCAAATCGGTTTGAGAGCGGTGGGCGACCGCCGGGAGGAGGCCGTCCCCTCGCGATACGCAGTTCCATACGCCGCCTCTGGTCGGCGGTAACAAAGTTTGCGAATAAAAAGCGGCGCCAAGATAAAAACCGAGAGTGGGCGTTCGGAACTGCTCCGGCATGGGTGCGATGTTGAACGCATCCATTTTGGGGACTTGGTGGATCGCAGGTTCTGTGTCAAAATAGCGGATGCTTTTTCGGGGAATGTGGCGTTGGGTGCGGGTCGTAATATTATTTTGGTGGATGGCAGTTTCGCCGGTGCCAGCGCAATTGCGTCTCACCGAATTCATGGCTTCCAATGCCAGCACCCTCGCCGATGAGGATGGCTCGTTCGAGGACTGGATCGAGATTCAGAACAGTTCACCGGTAACGGTGAATTTGTTCAATTGGTCGCTCACCGACAACGCCGGCAATCTCACCAAGTGGAACTTCCCCGCCACCAATCTGCCGCCCGGCCAGTTCTTTGTGGTGTTCGCGTCGAACAAGGATCGCCGGGCGCCGGGCGCGCCACTGCACACGAATTTCAAACTGGATGTCGGTGGCGAATATCTCGCGTTGGTGGACCCGTCGGGGACGAACATTGTCACGCAGTTTGCCCCGGAGTATCCAGGGCAGGTGACGGATGTGTCGTATGGCTTCGCTCTCGTGTCAGCAATGTGACGCTTGTCGCGCCCGGGTCAACGGCGCGCGTGCTGGTGGCGTCGGTTGCCAACGGTGGTGGCGCGCTCAATTACAACTGGACCGGCGCGGCCACGAATGAGCCTTTCAATGCTGCGGCTTGGGTCAGTGGCGCGACCGGGATTGGCTTTGGCACCGGTGACATTGGATTGAATGTTCAGTCCACCATGCTCAACAACAATGCGTCGGCGTTCGTGCGTTTACCGTTCGTGGTAAGCAATCCGACCAACTTTTCTCTACTGACGCTGCGGTTGAAGTATGACGATGGTTTTGCGGCGTGGATCAACGGGGTGGAGTTTGCGCGGGCGAATGCGCCCCAGGAGGATTTGGCGTGGAATACCAGCGCCACGGCCCTTCACAATGCCTCGGGCTTTGAAACGATGTTATTGGGCATTGCACCGAATCTTTTGCGGACGGGCACGAATCTTTTGGCGATCCAAGGATTGAACGTATCAGCGACGGACGGTACTTTCCTCGTCCTGCCGGAGTTAATCGGAACGACCGAAACGGGCGAGATCACCAGCGGACTTTACTTCACGCAACCGACGCCCGGGGCGGAGAATTTGGGCGGCGCTACGGTACCTGGGCCAGGCATCGCCAATGTTTCGCACACGCCAAACGTACCGCTTGAGAATGACAATCTGGTCGTCACGGCGCGTGTTTTTCCGACCGCGAACGTCTTGTCGGGCGTGACTCTGCATTACCGCGTGATGTTTAACCTGGAAACCAGTCTGGCGATGTTCGACGACGGCGCGCACGGTGACGGGCCAGCCGGTGATGGTGTTTACGGCGCAACCATACCGGCTAGTGCAAGCGCCAGCGGACAGATGGCTCGTTATTACATCACCGCCCAAGACAATATTGGGCGCACCTCCCGGCTTCCGGTATTCACCGATCCCGCTTCGACGGCCGAGTATTTCGGCACCGTGGTCCATCCATCCTACGTCACAAGCACATTGCCGGTTGTCCATTTCCGCCAAGGCTGCGGATATCCTGGCGAAGGTCAAACGCGGCCGCGCCAAACTTCTTAATATCCAGTCTGCTTGACGGACTACACTAGATGGAGAACCCTCGGATGCGGGCCGCCTTCATCAAGCGCGCGATGCGTTTGACGCCATGTGTGGCGCCTTGTTCGGCCAGTTCGATCTGGATGCGCGGCGCACCGTAGCGGCCTTGGTGCTTCTGATACACCGCTTCGATTTTTTCGGTCAACTGGGCATCGCTTTGTTCGCGTGGTCCTGCCGGAGCTTTGCTCCAGACCAGATACCCGGAGCGTTGGACTTCAAAGGTCGCACAAAGTGCTCTGACGGAGTATCCGGTTTTCATGGCTTCAATGGCTTCGTAACATTGCTCGGCGGTTCGGTGAAGATGTGCAGAGTTTTTTTTAGAATGTCCCGCTGCTCGCTCACGCGAGCCAGTTCCCGCCGCCGCGCGCGGTTCTCCGCTTCCAACGTGTCCCGCTCTGGCACAGCGTCTCCGCAGTAGCGAGCTTTCCAGTCCTTCAGGCTCGGATAGCTCACCCCAAGTTCAGCGGCAATCACCGTCCCCGGCTTGCCGCTCTTGATCCAGTTCTCCACAGCCGCTTTCTTCAACGCATCATCATAGCGTTTGCTCTGTGGTGCGACCTTCGTCGTCGTGCTTGTTTGCGTTGCTGGTGTGATGCTCTTGGTCTCGCTCTTGTTCATGTGCGCTTTCTTTGTAGTGCTTCCCTCCTCAAGGTGCCCATCAAACCGGGTTAGCCCCAGATCGGCGAGGAGGACCGCTTTTAGCCGCAGTTCGGTCTTCGCGGTACGCAGACGCCTACTGCCTCAATTTACCCGTCCTTGAGTTTGACGTGGCATTGGCTCGCATGGATGTCATATTTCCCCCATGGCCAAAGCCTGCTTCCAGCCTTTCCCGCTGTGGTGTCTCGTGGCACTGGCGTTGGGTCTCACACCCAACTTGCCCGCCCAGCAAAAGACTTCCGACGCCAAATGGGAAGTGCTGGAGGGTTGCCGCCTGGTGACCAACGCCATCGCGGACGGCGACAGTTTTCACGTTCGTCACCAGGAGCGCGAATATGTTTTCCGCCTTTACTTTGTGGATACGCCGGAGGGTGATGCCAGTCTCACGGAGCGCGCCCAGGACCAGGCCGCCTATTTTGGAATCTTCCCGAACGACATTCCCCGCGCGGCCAAGGCCGCATCCAAGTTCACCCGCGAAACCCTCTCCGGCGCGAACATCACGGTCATCACCCGCTGGCAAAACGCGCTGGGCCGCAGCCGCCTTGCCCGTTTCTACGCTGTCGTACTGGTGAACGGCCAGAATCTGGCGGAGGAACTGGTCGCGCACGGGCACGCCCGGATCTACGGCCTGCGCGCCAACTGGCCGGATGGACAGCGTTCCACCACCTTCATCAACAAACTCAAGAACCTTGAGCTCACCGCCCGCGAACAAAAGCGCGGCGTTTGGGACGGAGCTAAATTCCCCCGCGACACCGGCACCAGCACCGCGGCCGCAAGCGTCCGGTCAATCAACGGGCCTGCGGTCCTCGAGCTGGTGGAGATCAACAGCGCCAGCTACGAGGAATTGCAGTCGCTGCCGGGCATCCGCGCGAAGCTCGCCGAGCGCATCATGGCCCACCGGCCCTACCAAAAGTTTGACGACCTCGACCATGTGCCCGGCATTGGTCCCGCGACGCTTAAACGGCTCAAGCCGTTGATTCGGATCGAAAGCGTTCCGCCCTGAGCCGCCGATTACTTCCAACCGACTGGCCCTGCTGAATAACGGGTGAATAATTTGTTCACTTTCCGGCAAATACCCTATACAAATTTCGGCAGACCCGGTGTCTTTCTTGTTGAATGAGATCAACATTGTGAATACCATGAAACCAATCAATCCGCCAACCCGCGCGCGCTCACTCCCCGGCTCTCGTCTGGCGTGGATCATACCCATCGGCTGCCTGTTGGTGGTGCTCATCCTCGTGTTGCGACCCCCATCCCGTCAGAATCTCGCTGCCCCATCCGATGCCATGAACTCTACCGCCGCACCGGCTGCGACGAGTTCCACCCGTACGGCGCGCACAACGCGACCTTTCCGAGAATTCACGCCGCCAACTGACCGACCAGCGGAGGAGATCGTGGCCGAAAAAGTCAGCCAGTTCGCCCGCAGCCGGCAGGAAATGGTCGCGGCTATGGCCAAACACTACAACGTTACCGCGCCCATGGAGGTAAATCGCTTCTTTGCCGCCGCCCGAGCCGGGCGCTGGGAAGAAACCACCAACCTCTTCGCCGCCCTGAAGCAACTCAAGATGAGCGAAAATCGCCCGCTGGGCTTGGAGAAACTCTGGCCCGCCATCTTCGAAACCTATGGGGTCGCCGAACAAGCCCACGACTGGCCTGCCCAAAAGCTGCTTGATTACGGCAACGCGGTGCTCGATTCGCTGCGCCCCGACATGGTTTACATCGGCGGCACGGATGCGGGCCGCTTTATCCCCACTCTCCTCAACGCCACCGGCGAGGGCGATCCGCACATTGTCTTGACTCAAAACGCCCTCGCCGACGCCACCTATCTCGAATACCTCCGTTTCCAGTTCGGCGACCGCATGTCCGCTCTTACCGACGACGACAGCCAGAATAGCTTCCAAGCTTATCTCGCCGATGCGCAGCAACGCCTCCAGCACGACGAGCAATTTCCCGACGAACCAAAACAGGTTCGGCCCGGCGAAGACATCCAGGTCACAGACGGGCGCGTGCAGGTCTCCGGCCAGATCGCCGTCATGGCCATCAACGAACAACTCCTGCAAACCCTCCTGCAAAAAAATCCCAATCTTGCTTTCGCCTTGGAAGGATCCTTTGCGTTTAAATCCCTGTATGCCGGGGCCACCACGCTTGGCCCCATCACCGAGCTCCGCGTCACCGATACCGCCAGCGCCCTCACCGCTGAACGCGCCGCGCAATCCCTCGACTACTGGCGCAGCACCGCGCAAAACCTGCTTGCCGATCCGGACGTCACCACCACTGCCCCGCGCGACGCCTACGTCAGCCTGATTCTCGGGCAGGCCAATCTGTTCCTCGACCGCAACTATCCCGGCGAAGCCGAGCAGGCGTTTCAACTCGCCAATCAAGTTAACCCCTCCAATCTTCCAAGTGTTTTCGGCTACGTGAACCTGCTCACCCAACAGCAACGTTACGACGAAGCGCGGCGGGTGGTGCAAACAGCGATGAACCTCGCTCCGGACAACAACCAGCTCAGCCAGTTGTTAAACCAATTGCACCAGTTGAAATAATTGGCCGCTTCCGGTTCTTAACCTTATGCCTGTCAATCAGCGGTTGTCCGCCGCAGCAGCACGATGGAAAACCGGGTGCGCCGGCACTTTCCCGGACCGTCCTTGGTGTTCATGCCGGCGGTCGTTCGGGAGAACCGCGCAGCTTTTGTTGGCCCTTCACTCCCGCACCGTCTTCAACCCCGTGCGGATGATGCGCTCGATGAGTTGCGGATAGGCCAGGCCGGCCTTAAGCGCGGACTGCGCGAAGTCTTCGTCGGCGGCGAGAATCGGATTCGGATTGGCTTCGATGAAATAAATCTCGTTGGCGGTCGTGACCCGCAGGTCTACCCGCGCATAGCCGTCAATGGTCAGCAGCCGGTAGATGCGTTTGCAGGTTTGCATGATGTCCCTGGCGTGCGCGGGATCGAGCGCTTCGGCAAACTGGTTTTGCAGCCCCCAGCGCTTGCGATATTCCTCGTCCCATTTGGCACGATAAGTCGCGATCTTGGGTTCGTCGGGCGGGACTTCCTTGAAGACCAGTTCGCGGATAGGAAAGACTTCCAGCTTGTGATTGCCAAGGATGCTCACGTAAAGCTCGCGCCCGGCGATGTATTCCTCCGCGATGACATCGCAGTTGTGCGAGGTGTGAATGAATTGGACGCGTTCCTTGAACTGCTCGTCCGTCTCAACAAAGGAAGCCTGCGAAATACCGTAGGACGCCTCTTCCTTGAGCGGCTTTACGAGGATGGGGAACTTGAGCCGCTTGGGTCGGGTGCAGCGCCGGCCCCGCGGGATGACGGTGAACTGGGGCACCCGGATGCGGTGGTAGCTGAGAATCTTTTTCGAGATGCCCTTTTGCTTGCACAACGTCAAACCGGTGGAGCCGCAACCCGTGAACGGCACGCCGTGCATTTCGAGGAACGAGACGATGTTCTGGTCGAACGCCCGGTTGTTCTTGAACTGGTCGGCCAGGTTGAAAATCAGGTCGGGCTGGAAGCTATCCAGCTTCTGCCGCAGCAGGTTGAGATCATCGAAGATCGCGAGGTGTTCGATCGTGTGCCCGAGTTCGGCGAGCGCCACGAGGACGTTCGCCTCGGTCTTCCAGTCGTCGGTCTTCAACTCGGCGCTGAGGTCCTGATCAATGGTCGTCGGCGCAATGGCATCGAACAAGGCGAGGATTTTGAGTTTCTTTTTCACAGGTATCCGAAACGAAGATGATTGAGAGGGCCGCCCTCACCCTGACCCAGTGGCTTCCCAAGTCCGCCACGAGATGAGTCCCCCGATTGCATCGTTCGCTTCGCGAATTGCGGTTCCCCGGTAGCGGGAACAGCGTCTGGATGCTGGCTTGATAATTTCCCCGCCCCACAGCTACCCGCTGTCGGTGGGGCTTGCTTCCAGAAAAGACTCCGCTCGGCCGAAGGACGGCGGATGGTTCCCCCTCCTCCTCGGGGGCGAGTAGCCCGGTTGGGTATTCCGAAGGGTAGAATTACTGCAAATCGTAGCCACATTGGCGTGAAGCGTAGGCCGAGAAGGGCTTTAGCTACAACCTGAAAACATTTGGTAACCCAGTCGCCGCCCCACGGCGACGTACAAGACCGGGATAGAACTGCACGTTCCGTGACGCTGCTCGCTCAATAGGCCTGGCAGGAAAACATCGCGCGCATCGCCAAAGAATCCGTCACCCATTGCGGCTGCACTCGGGCTTACCTGACGATCGGTGCGATAATGAACTTTGAAATCCTCGGCCAGCACCACTGCCAGCATTAGCATTTTGAAGAAGCCCTTGGAATGTTCAAATTCGGCGGGATTGCGTTCCCAACGGTATTGATGACGTTCGGTCTCTGATTTCACCTTGGCCGCCCATTGATCTAGCACCGCCAATGCGTTGGTCATATTAACTGTCTCGCACCCCGGCAACCCTTGGGCACAGAGCAGATTCACAAAGGCGATGTCCACGCGCGCAAGTTCGTTAGTGTCCATGGCCAACAGGGAAACCAATGTGGCTGGTATCTTCACTCCATCCTGGGAAACGCCCCGTGAGCAGCCTTGGAGGATCAAAATGAGTCCAAAACCTAGCCCCATCAACTGATGCAATTTGACTTTCACATCGCTAATGCCCTCAGACTGCTAGTCGGGCATGGATACCCCATCGGTGAAATATTTCTTCCCCGAAGTCGCATGACCCATGGAATTGTACTGATAAACCCAGTAGGAACTGGCGGCAAAAGATTTCACTGCGCTTTTTTTCTCGGATTCCAACTGCTCTGCGATTGCCGTCAAAACATTTTCCTCTTCTCGCCGGACGGCGTCACATTCATTTGCGCATCTCCGAGTCCAACTCAACCTCAATCGCCTTAAGGATATTCTCCTCCTCCTGTCGGATGGGTGCCACGCTGGCGGTATTCGCGACGGTTCCTCCATGTCCGAGAGCGATGCCGTCAAGCACCTTTGAAGTAACCGTCCGGACAGTGATCTTAGTCTT
Source organism: Verrucomicrobiota bacterium (assembly GCA_025360895.1). Lineage (GTDB taxonomy): Bacteria > Verrucomicrobiota > Verrucomicrobiia > Limisphaerales > JADLHS01 > JADLHS01. The sequence goes on along the minus strand of JANYBF010000570.1, from coordinate 883 downwards.
GTTCGTGGCCAGTGGTGTCGTTGTTATGTGAAAGGTGGCGACGTATCCGAGCCGTCTGTTCCCAAGTATTCCCTTTGTCGGAACCGTGCCGACAATGCTCACGGTAGGGAGTAGGACAAAACCGTTCGTTGGATGCCAGTTCGGAGCCAAGTAGTCAGACCCAGGAGCGTCACTTAGCATCATATCATGATAGTGAAAAAGGCGGAACGTATTACTAATTACGGAAAGTGCCTGGGATTCACCGACAGCAATCATGCGCTCGCTCCCGTTCGCATCCGATACCGGCAAGGTGGGATTGCCTGCCAACTCGCTGGTGACCCATGCCAGACCAAATCCAACCCCACCTGTCAGAATGATACCTACGATAATCCATTGCACTCTCATCGCGGGAGGTCCCATTCCAAGTCTCTGAAAAAATCCGTTGGCATTGATGGTGCGCCATATTCGCATTCGAAAAAGGTCCAGAACCACTTCGTTGCCTTATCTAAGTTGCTGTTCGGACCGGGGTCGTAGTATTCGTCTTTAAGGTGGTCGTAAGGCCAGCGCGGACTGCGCGGCAACGAGCGCAACTACCAGCACAACCAACCGCTCGGCAAAACGATTACATAACCACCAATCCGACAAGCGGTGTAAGAATTAAAATCCCAAGCAGGGAAATTATCACTTACTCGCCGGAAGAAGTGGAAAAGGTTTTACGAGTGTGTGAAGAAAAATATCAATCCCTTTTGGGATATTATTGTCTGTGTGTATTTGGGGGATTAAGGCCGTCTGAATCTGAACGGGTGAGATGGGAGGATTTACACTTTGAAGGGAAGGAAATTTCTGTGAACAAGAAATCTAAAACCGGCGGTAGAAGATTTGTTTTGAAAGATACGGATACGCT
>JANYBF010000564.1 GCA_025360895.1 Verrucomicrobiota bacterium | reverse complement strand
CTTCGCTCTGCCACCGCAGGCCACGGCGCTCGTGGCGCTTTGCACCCTCCACGTCTCGGCGTTGATTCACGATTGTTTTCATGGTTTGGTTTCTCCCGGTTCCTTCTTCAATTTGTCTTCGAGCATTTTCAACGCTTCCAGGTCACCAAGACCGCAGCAAAGGACGAGGTCGGACAGCATTTCGTATTGTTCCGCCACCGCGCGGGCGTACATCAATCGCGCCTCAATGAGCATGCGCCGAGCTTCGAGCACATCGCGGAACATGCCGCGGCCGGATTCCCACGCTCCGCGCGCGCTTTCAATCGCGGTTTCGCTGCGGGGAATAATCTCATCGCGATACACGAGCGCCTCGCGCCGCGCCGCCTGGATTTTCACGGTCAGCCCGTGAACCTCCTCGCGCAATTCCGCCGCGTAGTCAACGGCGTCCAGTTCGGCGGCCTTGGCCCGCGCCTCGTCACGCCGGGTGGCGCTGCCATATTTGCCCCGGTTGAACCACGGCAGGCTCACGCGCAGAACAATCTCGCCCTGCCGGAATTCCCCAGTGCCGCTGTAATTGCGCGCCAGGAGGCCGGCGCTGACTTCGGGGAGCCGCTCGCGGCGGGTCAAATCAGCCATGGCGCGCGCGGCCCGCGCCTCTTCGCGCATCGTGTGGAGTCGCGGTTCGTACCGGGTCGCGAAGTTCAGCAACGCCGGGCTGAACCGCACGGTTTCGGCCACGGCGGGCAATTCCAGGGTGGGCCAACGTTGCAGCAAGCTGCGACCGAGCCGGCGGTTGAGCACCACCTGCAGCTGCGTGAGTTGCTCCCGGTCAGTCTGCAATTGCGCCGCACGTTTGGAACGCTCGTTCTGTGCTTGGGTCCACTCGACCAAGGAGGCCGCCCCGGAGCGATACCTGGCTTCCAGCGCCGCGACCAAAGTGTCCAGCCAGCGTAAATCCTGTTCACCCACCAGAATGGTTCGGTCGGCCAGCGCCGTCCGGAACAAGGCGACCGCCAGTTCGACCCGGCGAACCTGGAATTCGGCGTTCTCCTTCGACACCGCCACGTCGGCGTCCGCTTGGGCGACTTTGCGCGCGAAGCCCGGCCGGCCGAAGAGCGGCAACTTCTGCTCCACGCCGTAAAGGATGTCGCCATCATTGGCGCGCATCTCCTGATCGGCGACCATGCCGCCCAGCATGAACATGGGGTCGTCCCAGGTGCGCACCGCGCCCACGTTCGCGGCGGCGGCATTGGTTCGGGCACGGGCCGCCTGCAATGCGGGATTCTGTTCGCGCATTTCCTCGGCGAGCTGATTCACGAATTCCGGCGTGACGACCACGGCGTTGGTCGCGGCGGTTTCGGTGCTCCAGCCGGCGCGCGCCAACATCAAAAGCAAACTCAGTAGAATATTTTTTTTCATAATCACAATCCTTCCAAAACTCAAAACACGGAGCCGCCACCCGCCGGCGGGGTACACACCTCGGGTGCTTAAGTCGGAAGAATCAGATCAGTCGGGCGCAATGCCGCGTGAAGAGCGGCACGCCGAGCGCCGGGAGTGGCGCGGGAGTGGCAGCGGAAACTTGGGTGGTGGCGGTGGCGGGCAAGGTCCACCCCACGAGCGTTAAGACCGGAATCGAGAGGTTCTTTTGGGATCCCGCCGGAACAACGGTCACGGGCAACGATTGCGGGTTGGGGGCTGCGGGGGTGACACAGCAATCCCGCTGCTTGCAGCCGCAACACGTGCGGACAGTTTTGGCCGGGACGAAAGACGTTTGGACAGACGACATCGCCTGAAGCCAGAGGAACATCAGGCTCAGAACGATGGCGGCTGCCCGTTTCATGCGATTACATTAACACGCGTTGTGCCAGACCGACTGACCGGCGACTGGCTTTCCCGCATCACTTCTTGTCTGTTTTCCCGGCGCCGGCGAGCTTTTTGAGATACTGGGCCGGGTCTTTGTCGAATTTTTTGAGGCAGGATTTGCAGCAGAGTTTGATCTCCTGCCCCTTGTGCGTAAAAACGTACGGCTTCATGCTGGCATCCGCGCCGAGCTTCTCGTCGGAGACGATGCAGGTGTCGAGCGGATAGGGCTTGGCCTTGGCGTCGGGCTTGGCCGGATCCGCCATCGGCGTGGCCGTCTTACAGCAGGCGCCCGATTTGGCCTCGGCAAACGCGATGGAGGCGGTGGTGACGAGGGCCGCGCCCAGCGCCAGACAGGTGAACTTGGTGATGTTTTTCATGTACTTGATGTTTTTGTTAATTTGTCGTTTTTCAGCTAAAAGAAGCGCTGCAACGAGCGCCTCCCCGATGTCATACCCCGGCCCGGCCTAAATCCCGCGAAAATCTTCGCTGCACCACATCGCGTGGGCAACCAAAAAAATATCTTCCGCGCCCCGCCTCGCCTGAACAGCATAAACGGGAGGGCAAACGCCCTCCCGTTATTGTGTGTGCGACCGGAGGTTACTTCTTCTCCATGCCGGGCGTCGGGCCGGTGCCCTTTTTCATCACGCAGCAGAACGCATCCTCGCTGCCGCACTTTTTGCAGACATGCACGAGTTTGTCCGTCTTGGCTTTGCCGTGGCCTTCGGACACGAACTTGTGTTCGCAGCCGGGACAATCGTGGCGGGCCACCACGGTGGAATTGGCGGAGGCGCCGGTCTTGGTTGGCTTTTCAACGATCGTCACCCAGCTATCCTTGCACTTTGGGCAGGACATCACGACCATGTCGCCCGGTTTGACGGCTTCCGCGTCCGCGACGGTTTCAATGGGCTTGAGTTGGACGAGTTTGGTCGCGCCTTTCTCTTGGGCGAACGCGAACGTAGGCAATGACATCAGTCCGGCGATGGCCAGGGCGGCGATGTAGCTGGTGAGATTTCCTGAGGTTTGATTTATGGTTTTCATTTGGAATCTTTCTGTTTAGTTGTTTCGTCAGCAGCCGTTTTGGCCGCGTCTGATCCAGGCTTACCCTGCCACTCCTCAAACCACGCAACATTTTGGAAGAATTACTTTTGCGGGGTTCGGCTTGGTCCGGTGTAATGCAAGGTGTCACTTAAAATCAGGTGACGTATGAAAATGACCAAGTGTCGGTCCAACATCGCGGTGGTTGAAAAAACCGCCGCCGCAATGCAATGAACAAACAGAATCTTAATCCCGACGAGGTAAGGCTCGGGGCGTTGTTGCGCGATGCCCGCGCGACCCCGGCGCTGCCTCCACGCTTCCAAGACAACGTCTGGCGCAGGATCGAAAGCACGGAAGCGTGCGCGGTC
>JANYBF010000561.1 GCA_025360895.1 Verrucomicrobiota bacterium | reverse complement strand
GGAGAACTTTCTTGATGACGTGCTCGATGCAAAATTTTTCAATCTCGGCGTTCTCCACATCCGCCGCGTGCTGCGTCGAGATGACGACATTGGAGATCGCCACCGGCTTGTCGTTTTCATAAACGACCGAGACCTGTGACTTCGCATCCGGGCGCAACCAGGCCGCGCCGCCGGCCTTGCGGATGCGCGTGAGCTCGCGACCGAGCCGATGCGCGAACATGATCGGGGCCGGCATCAGTTCGCGGGTTTCATTGCAAGCGTAGCCGAACATCAAGCCCTGGTCGCCCGCGCCCTGCTTCGCGGTCTTCTTGCCTTTGGCTTTGCGCGCGTCCACGCCTTGCGCGATGTCTTCCGACTGTCCGGTGATGATGATATTTACAAATACCTTCTCTGCGTGGAAGACGTCGTCGTGGTTGGTGTAACCGATTTCGGCTATGGCCTTGCGAGCTATTTTTTCAAAATCAATCACCTTTGACGGGTGTGCCTTGCCGATTTTCGGAATCGTGATTTCGCCACCAACAACAACGATGTTGGACTTCACGTAGGTTTCACAAGCGACCCGGCTGAACTTGTCCTGCGCGAGGCAGGCATCCAGCACGGCATCGGAAATGGTATCGGCGACTTTGTCCGGATGGCCTTCGCCGACGGACTCGGAAGAAAAGATGTAACGGTTGCTCATGTAATTTTAGTCAATGTTTTCCGGCTTCGCCAATGACATATTGACGTATCTGGATAGGATGATATATCAATTTCAAACCGCGTCAAACGGAATTTTGCAAAAGTTTGGCCGGGAGCGCGCTTGAAGAAACTGGCTCGATCTGCAAGAGTTTGGTCATGCGAAAAGCCATGCCCAAATTGCCGCCGGTGTGCAGCCACCAGTGGATTGACTTTGTTGACTTGATGGCACATCGCGCGATGGCCCGCAAAATCCGACGCGAGCCCAGGCTGTTCAACCGGGCTCGCCGCAACATTACCCGTTGGGAAAAGAGCAACCGAGGTTGTCCCCCGCCGTTACGCGAGTGGAAGGCAATTCTAGGCGACAACGACTTGAATACCGTCTTGCGCATCATGACACGCCCCGACGAAGAGGGGAATCGCCTCCGCCAATCATCGCCTTTCTGTGGCATTTTAACCGAGCGCGAGCGCGAAGCGATCTGGACGCGATATGACCAAATCCTTTTCTCGTAGCAGCCGACGTGAGGAGGCGCACGTTTCTAGGCTGCTTATGCGGAAGTTTGAGCCTCGTTACCTCGGCTGCTACAAATTACAATGACCTCCACCCTCAAATCCCTCCGCGCCCTCTCCGACCAGACACGGCTGCGCATCGTCGCGCTGCTGGAGAAAGACGAATTGTCCGTAAACGAATTACAGGAGATTACGCGCCTGGGGCAGTCGCGTATTTCCACCCATCTCGGGTTGCTGGCCGATTGTGAACTCGTGAAATCCCGGCGCGAAGGCAAGCGCACGTTTTACCGGCTGAACCCGCAAGCCGACTCCGTGGCGAGCGAATTCATTCAACTCGCCATTCGCGGCGCGAAGGAACTCACCGAACATGGCGGCGACCAGATCAATCTCAAGCGCATCCTCGCCCGCCGGCGCGAGCAGGCGCAGGTTTTCTTCAATCAAGTCGCCGGACGCTTTGATCGGGTTTACGGCCCGGGCCGCTCGTGGGAGGCGTTCGGACATTTGCTGTTACGCATCCTGCCGCCACTCGTCGTGGCGGATTTGGGTGCCGGCGAAGGTTTGTTGAGCGAGCTCCTTGCCCGCCGCTGCAAACGCGTCATCGCCGTGGACAACTCGGAGAAGATTGTCGCGTTCGGCGCGACGAAGGCGAAGAAGAACGGGTTAAAGAATCTGGAGTTTCGCCTTGGCGATCTGCAAAACCCGCCGGTCGAAGCCGGCAGCGTTGACCTCGTGATCTTGAGCCAGGCCCTGCACCACGCCGAAGATCCGGCGGCAGCGCTGGCGAGCGCGGCTAGACTCCTCAAGCCCCACGGCCAACTCCTCCTGCTCGATCTGCTCGCGCACAAGTTCGACAAAGCCCGCGAACTGTACGGCGACCGCTGGCTCGGTTTTGCGGAAAGCGATCTACACCGTTGGTTGGAGGCGGCGGGCTTCAAAAAAATTGAAATCAGCGTCGTTGCCCGAGAAGAACAACCGCCACACTTTCAAACGATTCTGGCCAGCGGAGAGAAAGGCTGAGCGCAGAGCAGTCGAGTTTCTGGGGCATGATAAATTCGGCGCCGAAACTTCAATCCCGTGGCGCGGTGCAAGCAAAACAGGAAACTCCCTGTCCGCATCCCGTCTTGGAAGACGGCGAGCAGAGTGACGCCCGACTAAAAGACGGGATGCGGACAGAGACGGCGGGTATCCTCTCACCGTTGGTTTAAGACGATTCACGCAGTCGCCTAAACTCACGAATTATTCCCTGGAACCGAAAGCACTTGCGGCTTTGAACCCTCACTTGGAGTCACCGATTCTCAGCGCCCATTACTTTCCGCTTTGGTCCCGGCGCGTGGATTGGTTAGTCTGTCGGCATGGAAACGTTCTACAAAATTTTAAAGACCGCCGTGGACGGTCAAGCGTCGGATGTGCATCTCAAGATCGGAACCCCGGTGATTTTCCGCATCCATCGCGAATTGATCGCCATCGAGTGTCCGCACCCAACCCAGGACTGGATGAACCGGGTGGTCGAAGGCATCCTCCCAACGCACCTGCGCAATAAAGCGGAAACCGATCGCGAGGTGGATTTCTCTTATTTCGTGCCCGGCATCGGACGGTTCCGCACCAATCTCTTTCAACAACGCGGCCAGTGGTGTCTGGCGATGCGCTACGTGAAAACGAATGTGCCCAGCTTTCAGGAACTGGGCTTGCTCGATCAAATCAAGACCATCGCCGAGGCCCCGCGCGGCATCGTGCTGGTGGCGGGTTCGACGGGCAGTGGCAAATCCACCACCTTGGCGGCCATGTTGGAACACATCAATGCCAGCTCCAAAAAGCATATCATCACGCTCGAAGACCCGATTGAATATGTGTTCGAGGACAACCAGTCAGTCATCGAGCAACGCGAGGTCGGACTGGACACGCAGTCGTTTCACCACGCCCTCAAGCACGTTCTCCGACAGGACCCGGACATTATCATGATCGGCGAAATGCGCGACGATATCAGCTTCACCTCGGCGATGAGCGCGGCGGACACGGGCCATTTGGTGCTGTCCACCCTCCACACCACCAACGCCTCGCAGTCCGTCAGCCGCATCCTGGATTTCTTTGACGCCAATGAGCGCGAGCAGATTCGCCGACAACTCGCCGGCACGTTGCAGGCCGTGGTCTGCCAGCGCATGGTGCCGACCATTGCCGGCACGATGACGCCTGCAATGGAGATCATGATCAACACGTCCACGGTCAAAAAATTGATTGAAGAAAACCGCCTCGACAAACTCGCCGCCGCCATCGAAACCGGCACGGACGACGGAATGCTCAATTTCAATCAATCACTGTTCAATCTCGTGAAAGCCGGCAAGGTGTCCGAGAAGGATGCGCTGGCCAAGGCGACCAATCCGCAGGCGCTGGAGATGAATTTCAAGGGCATCTTCCTCGACGAAGGTCGCCGAATTCTCGGAGGGTAGCCGCTGAACATCGGAGCAAGGTAAATGCCGTGCCGTAAAATATCGCAGGCGTTGCCGGCTTGCGCCGAATCGGCTGCTCACCGCTTCGGCGCCATGTAGATGCCGCTTTTCTCCACGCCCTTTAAGATCATTTCGACCGTGCGATCAACTGCTCCAAGATTCTCGCGCACGACTTGGGCGGCATTCCCGCCCAGTTGTTCGCAGCGACCTTTGTTGCCCAACAGTTCGGCAAAAGTGGCCTCCAGTTCCGCCGCGTCCCGCACCTGCACAACAGCATCCCGCTTCCTGAAAATATCTACGACATCGGTGAAGTTTTGCATGTTTGGCCCGAACACCACCGCTTTGCCTAGCGCGGCCGGCTCGATGGGATTTTGTCCCCCGTTGGCCAGGAGACTTTTGCCGACAAACACGACGGTCGCCACTTCGTAAAAATATCTCAGTTCGCCCGTGGTGTTGACGAGCAGCCCGTTCAATTCACCCGGCTTAAACCGGGTATTCCCGTTGATCTTACTACGCAGGGCGAACTTCACCCCGCGGGTGGCCAGTTCCCGGCCTGCGTCGCGACTGCGCTCAAAGTGCCGCGGGACCACGATGAGAAAAAGCTCCGGGAAACGTTGGCGTAACCGGATGTAAATGTCCGCGAGGATGGTCTCCTCACCCGCGTGCGTGCTGCCGCAGACCAGGATGGGTGCCTTGGCCGTCACACCGAGTTGCGCCAGCAGTACCGCCACGTCCAACGTTCGCGGCCCATTTTGTCTGGCGGCGTCAAACTTCAGGCTGCCAACCAAATGGATCGCCTCCGGGCGACAGCCGATTTTCCGTAAGCGCGCCGCATCCGTCTCGCTCTGCGCGCCAACCCCGGTAAAGGAGGCAAACAGTGGCCGGAACAAAAACCCGAAACGCCGGTAGCCGCAATAGGATCGTTCCGACAGCCGGGCGTTTACGAGAAAGAGCGGAATGCCCAGCGTGACCGCGCGCCAGATGAAGTTGGGCCAGATCTCGGCTTCGACCAGAATGATCGCCTCCGGGTTGACGGTGATGAGGGCGCGGGAAACAAATTTCCGGCGGTCCACCGGGTAATAGATCTTGCTGACGTGCGTGGGCAGCTTCTTTTTGAGCTCGCCCATGCCGGTGGTGGTGGTGGTGGAAACAATGATCTTGGCGTTGGGCAGGCGTGGTTCGAGCGCCTGAATTAGCTGGGTGCAGAGGTTTACCTCGCCGACGCTGACGGCGTGCAACCAAAGATTGTGGCGATTGGTGATCGCCTGCTTGAACTTGGTGTCGTACTGGCCGAAGCGTTCGCCAAAACCGGCCCGCCAGTTGCCCCGTCGCAGCAGTCGCCAGAAATAATACGGCGACGACACCACGAAAAAGCCCCAAAATAAAATGTTGTAAAGAATCCGCACGTTTCTGATCCACCCACGACCCATTACTCTTCGGAAATTGCGGCCCCGGGTAAAGCAAATGTTTATGCCCGACCGACCGCCGGTTTGGCAATGCAGAACGCGCGCTTGCCTTTGAGAGGCGGGTCAGGAAGCATTCTACCCGTATGGGACACGTCAAACTACACATTCCAGGACCGGTCGAAGTCAGCGCGAAAACCTACCAGGCGTTTTGCGCGCCGATGATCGGCCATCGCGGGCAGGGCTACAAAGACCTCGTCGCGAAAATCCAGCCGCAACTCCAACAACTGCTCGCCACGAAGCAGCTCGTCTATCTCTCCACCTCCAGCGCCTGGGGCGTGATGGAAGGCGCGATCCGTAATCTCGTCGCGAAAAAGGTTCTGAACTGCATGTGTGGCGCGTTCTCGGACAAATGGCTCGACGTGGCCAAACGTTGCGGCAAATCGGCCGACGGATTGCAGGTGGATTGGGGTTCACCGATTCGACCGGAGCAAATTGACGCCAAACTCGCTACCGGCCAGTTCGACGCGCTCACACTGATCCACAACGAGACTTCGACCGGCACGAGGAGTCCGCTGGTTGAAATCGCCGCACTCAAAAAGAAATATCCCGACGTGATGTTCATCGTGGATGCGGTCAGTTCGATGACCGCCCTCCCGATCAAGTTTGACGAGCTGGGCATTGACATTCTGCTCGCCGGCACGCAAAAGGCCTTTGCCATGCCACCGGGCTTCGCCGTCTTTGTCTGCTCCCCCGCCGCGCTCGCGAAAGCCGCGACCATCAAGGACCGCGGCTATTACTTCGACTTCGTTGAGTTTCAAAAGAACGCCGAGCAAAGCATGACGCCCAGCACGCCGAGTATTTCGCACACGTACGCGCTGAGTTCCAAGCTGGACGAATTTTTCGCAGAAGGATTGGAGAACCGTTACGCGCGGCACCGCAAGACGAACCAGATGACGCGCGACTGGGCGGCGAAGCATGGCTTCACGCTGTTCCCGGAAACGGGGTTCGAGTCCATCACGCTCACCTGCGTCAACAACGGCGCGAAACCAGGTGGTCGCACTGTGGACGCGGCCAAACTCCAGAAACTCGTGAAGGAACAGGGCTTCCTGATTGACGGCGGTTACGGAAAAATCAAAGGCACGACCTTTCGCCTCTCGAACATGGGCGACGAAACCGAAGCCACGATGAACCAGCTTTACACCGCACTCGACAAGGCGATGGCGCAATTGTGAGAGGGCCGGCGGGAGGCGACGGTTACCAATTGGTGCAACTTACCAACGGCACCCACAGCCTCCACTCGCTTGCATACGGAGAAACCTTTCACCCGGTCATTGGCCCGGTGGCGGAGGCGGAGGCCCTTTACGTCAATCAACTCCAGCTTCGCGAGCGCCTCAAAAATCATATCGGGGAATTCGTGATCTGGGATGTCGGCCTGGGCGCGGCCGCCAACGCGCTCACCGTCCTGCGCGCCACCCGGGATTTCGCGTGTCCGATCCGGCTCGTGAGTTTTGACTGCACGACTGAGCCCCTGGCGTTCGCCTTGCAACATGCGACTGCGCTCAGTTATTTCGGCGGCTACGAAACCCAAACCCAGGCCGTTCTTGATCAGCACGCCGTTCAGTTCACCGACGGGGCACGCGAAGTGAACTGGCAATTGCATCTCGGTGATTTTCCAACCTGGCTCGCGGCAGAAACGGAGCGCCGACCGGTGGCGGCAGGCATCCTGCCTGCCGTAGAGCCGGGCGTCTCGCCCGGCGGACGAGCGCCGGATAGTTCCAGGCCTTTCGAATCTTTGCGCGCGGGTCCGGCCGGCAAGATGCCGACCTCTACGGCAGGCGG
>JANYBF010000560.1 GCA_025360895.1 Verrucomicrobiota bacterium | reverse complement strand
GGCGGCCCAAGCCATTGCTCGCGGCTGGGGCCGCGAACGGCCCCAGGATTCGCTCGCAGTAATGCCCATGACGGATGGCGGCGATGGCTTCGGCGCGGTGATGAGCCATTTGTTCAAAGCGCGACCACAGCGAATCAAGACTCTAAATGCGACGCATCTTCCCTGTGTTGCAACTTGGTGGTGGGACGCAAAAACTAAAACCGCCATCGTCGAATCCGCCCAGGTCAACGGACTGGCCATGCTGCCGTCCGGCAAATTTCATCCGTTCGACCTCGACACATTTGGACTCGGCCGACTACTGCAGGCGGTGTGGGCGAAGGGTGCGCAGCGCATTCTTGTCGGCCTCGGCGGTAGCGCCACAAACGATGGCGGGTTCGGACTGGCGCGGGCCGTGGGCTGGGAATTCCTGGCTGCGGACCAAAAGCCGATTTTGCAATGGACGGAGCTTCACCGACTCGCGGCGATTCGTCCGCCCCAGCGGCCCGGGTTTGGCCGGATTACGGTGGCAGTGGATGTGCGGAATCCATTGCTCGGTGCGCGCGGCGCGACGCGCGTTTACGGGCCGCAAAAAGGTCTGCATCCCGAAAACTTCCCACAAGCGGAGAAATGTCTGCGGCAGTTGGCGACTGTGGTTCGCCGACATTTTGGGCATGACTTTGCCAAAGAGCCGGGGGCCGGAGCGGCGGGTGGGCTGGGCTTTGGATTGCTGGCTTTTCTGGGCGCAAATTCCGAACCGGGATTCAAACTCTTTGCCCGCCACGCGAAGTTAGATCGTCGTTTGCGGGCGGCCGACCTGGTCATCACGGGAGAGGGAGCGATTGATCAGTCAACGTTAATGGGCAAGGGCACGGGTGAAATTGCCCGGAGCTGTCGGGTGCGTAAAATTCCGTGTCTTGGCTTGGCGGGCTACCTGGCCCCGGACATTCGCCACAACAAATTGTTCCACGAAGTCCGGGCCTTGACCGACTTGACGACGGTGCGACAGGCAAAAGCAAAGCCGGCGGCATGGCTCGAACGTCTGGCGGAACTGGCCGCCCAAAACTTCAATCCCGGCCGTTGAGGTGATGCGCCGGCTGGGACGTGAGCCGGCGGGCGTGGCTTAAGCTGATCCGGTAAGTTCTTTCAGGTCCGCGCGCACCGTCTCGTATGTGGTCTGGTAAGCCAACACGGCCGGCTCGGGTTCGACGCCCCAATGTTTGCAGGCGTCACGATAGAGGTCGGGCCACCAATTGCGATGTTGCGTCAGACCCTGGGTGCGCCAGTTTTCCCAGTTCATCAACACCCGCGACCAACATTCGTCGCCATACTTCACAGCTTCCGGCGCATTGTTGAATTCTTTCAGATACCAATCGCGTCCGATGCGGGCGTGCAACACTTCGTCCGCCCAATCGTAATCCTGAAACAGCGCGGCCAGCGGAGCTTGCGCGGCCAGCGCCACTTCCCACTCGAATCGTTTGCCCTTCTTCGGCATCAACCCTTGCTCGATAAAGTAAAGCACCGCGTGCCGTTCCAAGGGCTTGAGCTGCGTGTTGAGCGCGAGCGACCAGGTGTGGTTGATCATGACTTTCGCCGGCCAATCAATGCCAAGATTCGCAAAGCCAACTTCGCCCATCATCGCGTGGCGGGCCTCGTCCCAAAGCTGCCGGGTCAGATCACGGTAATAACTCCACGGTTTCCCGGGCGTCTCGGTGATGATGCTGGCCATCATTTCCGGCACGTCAATTTCCCGCAGCCGTTTGTAGAACAGCATCAACGTTTTCGGCGCGGGTGGAAATTTTTCATCATAAAGAAAGGCTTCGGCATTGACCCCCATGTTGTACGGATCGGGGAAACGTTCGTCGCGCTTGGGTGTGCCGTCGTATTGGTAGGGTCTCGCGGAGTATTGGCGTTTTACCGGCGTGGCCGATTCCGGTTTGACCGTGCCATCAAGTTCGCCCGCCGCGATCAACGCCTCCACCAAAGTTAAGTTCCACGAAACAATTTGCTTCCAGAAGCCGGCGGGGGCCAACGAATTGATGCTTTGTTTTCCAAATGCGAGCATGTCCTCCAGTTCAAGCAACGCCAAGCGAATGATGCGAACGGACGGTGCGTCCACCAGGGGATTCGTGTCCACCAGATGCTTCTTCAACGCGGTTTGAAGCGCCGGTAAAGCTATTTCGTAAAGGCCAAACAACAATTCCTCGGTTGTTGGGGCACAAAGAATTTCGTCGAAATAAATTTCCAGATTCGCATCCGGCACTTGATCCAGACCAAGGGGTGGCTCGCGCATTTCGCCGACCCGCTGGCGCAGGGCGGTGGCGTGCTCGGCGCAATAATGAGCGTGGAGACTGAAACCCATTTTTAATTCATAAATCGGCTCTGCAGTAATACGTGCGGTGAAAATCTGATGCAGGCGCTTGAACGCATAGTGATAGCGTTTGAGTCGGCGGACACATTCCTCGACGGACAGGCCCGGATTCATCGCCGCGTTCAGGGTGCAAAGTCCGGCAAGCGGCGGCAGGTTGCGGTAGGATTGGGAAGTTTTCATAGCCAATTTGAGTGTGTTCCATTGGTAGCACAGCGCAAAACCGGGGGCGATAATTTTATTTGATCAGTCCGCCCGGGGGCAGGTGCTGAGGCCCGATGCGGGCCGCGAGGCAAAACCGCCAGCTACCGGAGCGTTTCAACCTGCACGCGCGACAAATCGCTGACGCCGAGTTCGAGCAGGGTCGCGTTCCGGTAGAGTTCCAAATTCGGTCGCAGGTGCGGTCCGTGGGTGCTGCCGCGTTGGTGCGTTAATTCCTTGATTGAGAGCACATCCAATGCAACGGGGTCACGGCTGAAGCGGAGTTGGTTCAGCACCGTCGAGTAGTGTAACAACCCGCGCTGGCCACCCTCATACTGGCAGATTAGCGCATCGGTGATGTTCAGAACCACGCGATCGCCCAGGACGGGCAGGGCGTAAATCTCCGGCACCGCTTGCGCGAGGCGGCCGGCATCATTCTCGAAGCGCAGGCTGTTATCCACGCTGCCGAGGGCCAGGCTGTAAAGATTACCGCAGACGCCCGCCTCGTTATGATTGAGCAACGGAGTGAGGTTGATGATTTTGGTCATCTCGCTGGTGACGAGTTTGGCGACAAAAGATTTTCGTCCGCTGCCTTCGCCTTTCTTTTCAAATTCGAGGTCGCCGAACACCAGATTGCCAATCAGCGGCGTGTCATAATAGTTGGTCGCGTTGTAACCGGACTTGGTGCTGGCCGCCACGCGCACGCCAAGTTGGGCGGCGAGCGTAATGAAACCGGCTTCGCGTAAATCCGCCTCTTCTTGGTCCCAAATGATGATCTGCTCCGGCCGCATTCCGGCGGCGATCAGACTTTGCGCCACGGCCGCGACGACGGCGGGCCGGGTGCCGCTGTTTGGTCCGGGGCGCGAATAGACTTTTAGCCCGACAATATCTTTGAGGGCGAGGAGGCTCAACCATGCGGCGCGCGTTGTAGTCTGGCCCGTGAGGTTGGTGAGGCCGCGGTGAACCATGGCTTCCACCACCGCAAGCTGCGGCTGAAATGCGTCTGTGGCCGCGCGATCCTCCACGATGACGACGCGGGACCCAGGTGGATTAAGGGTCGCGGTCAAGGGCTCCGCGCGCAACCCGGTGGCCGCCAGCCAGAAAAAACCGGCCCACACGAGCGCCCGCGCCAGCAGGCGGCCCGCGCGGTATGGATTTCGTTTTGTGTATGGTGCGTTTCTTGACACGTCAGGGTGTGAATGTTACCACGAGCCCCGATGCGCGTCACAAAAAAACGAGTCGAAGGAGGCCTGGGTTTCATCCTGGCCATGGCGATCCTGCTGACGGCGTGTTCACCGCCGGGGCCGCAGGCTTTGCTCAAGGGCCGGAAGTTACTCGACGCCGGCAATTATGTTGCGGCCGCCCAGCAACTTAAAACCGCCACGTCGCTCATGCCGACGAATGCGAGCGCCTGGAATTATCTCGGTCTGGCGTATCACCGGGCGGGGCAGGGGAGCAACGCTGCAGCGGCTTACGCGCACGCGCTCAAGCTTAATCACGAATTGCTGGAGGCGCGGTTCAATCTGGGCTGTCTCTGGCTGGAACAGGACAAACTCGACGCGGCCAAATCGGAATTTACGGCCTACACTTTGCGCCGGGGCAACGTGCCGGACGGCTGGCTGAAATTGGGGCTGGCGCAACTGCGCGCCACCAATTCGACGGCGGCGGAGAAAAGTTTTCGCGAGGCAATCGGCCTGAATGCAAAAAGTCCGGAGGCGTTGAATGGGCTGGGCTTGGCGCAAATGCAACGCGGCCGGCCGGCCGAAGCGGCGCAATCATTTGGTGCGGCGCTCCAGCAGCAGCCGGATTATCGTCCAGCCCTGCTGAATCTTGCGACCGTGTTGCAGCAGGATTTGAACAATCGCCCCGAGGCGTTGCGCCGCTTTCGCGAATATCTCGGGTTGCAGCCGCGCGCCGCCGACTGGGATGCGGTGAATGCGCTGGTGCAATCTTTGACTCCTGCTCCCGGCCCGCAGCCCTATCCTGCAACAAATACCATCGCTCGCGTGATAGCGGTGACGAACGGAACGAAACCAACAACTGCGCTCGCCAGTCGTACTGTCACATTACCGAAGCTGGTGACGAATCAGTCAATCGCCAAACCGGCGGTCACCCTTGTGGTGACATCTTCGCCTTCGCCGGTGCTGGTCGAAGCTGTCAAGGTGACATCGGAGTCGGTGACGAAACCGGTTGCCAATAATTCCAGGACCAATGCCGGGCTGGTGCCCGTCGCCGTTTCAAATAGCCCCGTTACTGTTCTGGCTCCGAAGGCGGAGCGACGCGGTATCTTTTCACGGTTGAACCCTTTCAAACAGGAAGCGAAGCCGGCGGCGGCGGAATCAGTTGGGCCGGGACTGGATCCGATTGCGGCGTCCCCCGCGCCCGCGCCGATAACCCCCGCAGCGGCGGATGGGCGATACGCTTATCAGTCACCCGTCGTGCCGGAAGCGCGGGATCGCCTCTCGGCGGAACGGGCATTGATTGCCGGGCAACAAGCCCAGAATATCGGTCGGCTGTCGGAAGCGATCCAAGCGTACCGGCGGGCGGGGCAACTCGACGGAAGCTATTTTGAGGCTTATTACCGTTTGGGATTGGCCGCTTTTGAGGCGCGCAGTTTTCGGCTCGCTTTGTTGGCGTGGGAAACCGCGCTGGCCCTCCGGCCCGATTCAGCGGATGCCCGGTACAATTTTGCGCTGACGCTGAAGGCGTCAAATTACCCGAAGGACGCCGCCGATGAGTTGGAGAAACTGCTCGTGCTGCACCCGGATGAGGCACGCGGACATCTAACTTTGGGCAATCTTTATGCGGAGCAACTCCGCGATATTCCCCGCGCGCGCCGGCATTACGGCCGCGTATTACAACTGGATCCGCGCAATCCTCAGGCGCAAGCCATCCGCTATTGGTTGGTGGCCAATCCGGGTTGATCTGCTGGCACGGAAACGGCTGGTTCTGGGTCGTGGCGGACTGCCAATCGCATGTACGCCCGGATCGCTTGACCCTATGAACGCTGCAACGCTACCGATTAACTGGTTTGACATCGTGGTGCTGATCCTTTTGTTGATCGGCTTCCGCAGTGGTCGCAAACACGGCATGTCCCAAGAGGTGATGTTTATGCTGACTTGGGTGGCGCTGGTGGTGCTGTGCGGGGTCGCCTACGAACCGTTGGGCTTGTGGCTCGCGAGCACCGTTGGGATGGGTAAACTCCTCGCCTACATCTTGGCGTATGTTTTGACGGGGACGTTCGTGGCGCTCGTGTTTGTCTTTCTCAAACGGGTGATCGGTGAACGGCTCAAGGGCAGCGATACGTTCGGCAAGGCCGAGTATTACCTCGCCATGCCGGCCGGAATGTTACGCTTTGCCTGCATCATTCTCGCGGGCTTGGCGCTGCTCAACGCGCGCCTGTACCAAACGTCCGAAATCAAGGCGATGACCAAGTTTCAAGATGACAACTATGGCAGCCAGTTCTTCCCCACGCTCCAGTCGGTGCAGGCAGAAGTTATGGAGCAATCTTTCGTCGGATCACAGACAAAAAAATATCTCAGTTTCCTGCTCATCAAACCTACCTTCCCCGCCAATCCGGGTGCGGCCACGCAGCAAGTAAAACGAAGAGAGTGGAGTTTGCCCTAGACGTGCCGCCTGGTTTGCGTCTTGATAGACACATGGCCGGGCTGTTTTCCGACAATACTCTCGAACAAATCCGCGCCGCCAGTGACATTGTGGATGTCATCGGCGGCTATTTGCCGTTGAAACGGGCGGGCGGGAACTTCACGGCGCTCTGTCCGTTTCACAAAGAAAAGTCCCCGAGCTTCAACGTCAATCCTCACAAGCAAATCTTTCACTGTTTCGGTTGCCACAAAGGCGGCGACGTGTTCACTTTCGTCAAGGAATACGAGAACATTGGTTTTGTGGACGCCGTGCGGCGGCTGGCCGAACGCGCCAAGTTAACCATTGAAGTGGATCAGAATCCGGCTGCGCAGGAATCCCGCCACCTCAAGGACACGTTGCTGCAAATTCATGAGCAAATTACGCAACGCTGGCAAAGCGCCCTCACGAACGAAGCCGCCGGGCAGGTCGCACGTGACTATCTCGCAAAGCGCGGCGTTTCCGAGGAGGCCGTGAAAATTTTCCGTCTCGGGGCCGCGCCAGAGGCCTGGGACGACACCGTGAACTGGGCGAAAAGCAAGGGGCACGATCTCGCAGTGGTGGAGAAAGCGGGATTGATTCTGAAGAAGGAAGGCAGTGATCGCCACTACGACCGTTTTCGTGGACGGTTGATGTTCCCGATCTCCGATGAGCAGGGCCGGGTAATCGGCTTCAGCGGGCGCGTCCTGACTGGCGATGAGAAAACGGCCAAGTATGTCAACTCACCGGAGACCCCGATCTTCACCAAGAGCAAAGTTTTCTTCGGGCTCGACAAATCCAAGCGCGCCATTCTTGACGCGGGTTACGCGATTGTCTGCGAGGGGCAGCTCGATTCGATTGCGTGTTTCATGGCCGGCGTGCAGAACATCGTCGCCCCGCAGGGTACGGCGTTTACGGATCAACATGCCCGGATCATTAAACGCTACGTGGACGAAGTGGTGTTGTGTTTCGATTCGGATAACGCCGGGCAAAACGCGGCCGTCCGCTCGCTGGATAGTTTGTTGGCGTCTGGTATTGCCGTGCGGGTGGCCGTGGTGCCGGCACCGCATGATCCGGACAGTTTCATCAAAGCCAACGGGGGCGAAGCGTTCCGAAAATTGATCGAAGCGGCGGAAGGTTTTTTCGATTACTACCTCGGTCGTCTCTGTCGCATCAACGACATTGCTACGGACAAGGGCCGCCTCACCGTGGTGCGTGAAATGGCCGGGGCCGTGCGCAAAACCGGCAACACCGTGCTCGTGGACAAGTATGCCCAGAAAACCGCGTTGCGGCTCGGCGTGACATCGGATGCCGTGCGCGCCGAGTTCAGGAAGACCACGGTGGTTCCGGTCGCGGTGGAAGAAGAGTCATTCGAAGCCGCCACCGAGACCCTGCCGGAAATGCCACGCCCTTCCACGACCGAGTTGCGGTTGCTCCAACTGACGTTGAAACACGACGCGGGTATGGAGTGGCTCACGGCCCATCTCAACCTGAATTGGATTCACAATGAAGAGGTAAAAGACATCCTCATGCATCGGGTGCAAGCGCACACGGAAGTTAATTGGCGAAACCTAGGTTTGTTCCTTAACGAGTTCGAGTCCGCGCAAGTCCGCAGTCTTATTACCGAGGTGACGATGGACAAACGCGAGCTTCCCAATCCGGAACAACAACTTGCCGACATCACCCTGCGTTTGCGGAACCAATTCTTGGACGGCCAGATCACAGCGTTGACGCAACGCATCAGCCAACCCGAAACGTCGGATGCCGCGAAGGTCGAAATGCTGCGTGAGCAGCAGCAGTTGAAACAACTCAAACGCGAACCCCTCGCACCGCTTGCGTAAACAAGGCGGCGCGAACCGGTGAAGGTCCGCGCCGTTTCTTGAAAATCTCTCCGCTTACTTTGCGCCTTGGTCAATCCAAGCGCGGATCAAGCCCACTTGTTCGGCTGTGAGCGGGCCGATGTTGGCTTTATTCTTCTTCGGCGGCATCCAGTCATCTTCCTCGCCAATCCGGGCCACGCTCGCAAGCAGGATGCTTTTCGAGCTGTTGCCCGGTTCGATGACCTTTCCGTCGCCTCCGCCCTTGAGCGCGCCCGCCAAGGTCGTCAAATTGAGTTTAGCTTTGGGCTTTTCCGCCCCGTGACATTTTACGCAAGATTTCTCAAAGATGGCCTTGATGTCGCCCGCGTAGGTTACGCCCTTTTTGGTTGAGGCGGGTGGGAGCTTGCTCGCGTCAATGTTCGGTTGCTTGTGTTCTTGCGCGCGGCCGGTGGTACTGAAAACAACCACCGACGCGGCAACGGTCAGGGTAATCAATTGTTGGGATAGGGTCATTTTATCTTTCATGGTTTGTAATTGGCTCTAGCAAATTAGAGAGAAAGACGGCGGCAGAGTCAAAAACATTCAACTCGCCAGTCACTTTTTCGATTCAACGAACGCCGCCTTGCGAGGTAGGCAACTGTTCGCTAACCATTGAGCCTGATGGGTGAAGACTTTTCTGACATCGCGCTAATCGTTCTCGGTCATGGCACGACCAAGAACGGCAGTTCCGCGCTCCCGGTGCTCCAACACGCAGCTGAACTTCGGCGCCGCAGGATTTTCGCCGGAGTGCATGCGGCGTTTTGGAAGCAGGAGCCGCAAATGAACCAAGTTCTGCGGGAAGTCAAAGCTCCCCGCGTCTTGGTCGTTCCCTTGTTTATCAGCGAGGGCTACTTCAGCCACGAGGTAATCCCGCGCGAGTTGGGATTGGACGCCGACTTTAGACTTCAGACTTCAGACTTCAGACTTTTCTACTGCCGCCCCGTCGGGACGCACCAGCGTATGACGGAAGTGATTCTGGCTCGCGCTTGCGAAGTCGTGGCGAAACACCCATTTCCCCGCGCGCCGAAGCCCAAGGACATCACCTTGTTTATCGCTGGTCACGGAACGGAACGGAACGAGAATTCGCGCAAGGCCATTGAGCGTCAGGTGGAATTGATTCGCGCTCGCCAACTCTACGCCGCCGTTCACGCCGTGTTCATGGAGGAGACGCCGCGCATTGCGGAAAGCTATCGCCTGGCTTCGACGCGAAATCTCGTGGTCGTGCCACTTTTCATCAGTGATGGCTTGCACACCGTGGAGGACATCCCTGTCCTGCTGGGTGAACCGGAGCGAATCGTGAAACAACGCCTGGCCGCTGGCCAGCCGACGTGGCGTAATCCTACGGAACGAAATGATAAACTCGTGTGGTATTCGACCGCAGTTGGAACCGAGCCGGGTATTGTGGAGGTGATTCTGGAGCGGGTACGGGAGGCGGCTGAATCGTTGGGCAACCGCTCGGCATGACGTTTAATCAGCCGAAAATGAGGCTCGGGGTTTCTTTTTCGTTTCGCCTTTCCGCGAAGGGCGGCTAATCTGCCGTTGAGCTATGGAACGATTGCCCGGTTTTCGCGATTTCTATCCTGAACCCATTCCCCACAAAGACGTGTGGAGCGCCGACGCGCGTCAATACATCTTCGGTAAATGGCGGGAGGCCGCGCGCCGGTACGGTTTTCGGGAATACGACGGCCCACCGCTCGAATCCCTCGAACTCTTCACCACCAAGAGCGGCGCGGAGATCGTTGGCCAACTTTACAACTTTACCGATAAGGGGGATCGCGCCATCGCATTGCGTCCGGAAATGACACCCACGCTTGCGCGCATGGTCGCGGCGCACGAACGCGCTTACAAAAAGCCCATCAAATGGTTCGCGCTCCCGCAACTGTTTCGTTACGAACGCCAGCAAAAAGGCCGGCTGCGCGAACACTTCCAGTTCAATGCTGACATCTTCGGTGAGAGGGATGCCGCCGCCGATGCGGAACTCATCGCGCTGCTCATAGACACGCTGCGTTCGTTTGGTTTGACCGCCGAGGATTTCGTTATCCGTCTCAGCAGCCGTAATGCGTGGCAGGAATTCTATGAACGCGGAGTGCCAGGTGCGGAGCGCGGAACGGAAGGTGAGTATCAGTTTTACCAGGTCATTGACAAACTGGAGCGCACACCACCAGAGGAAACGGAGAAGAAACTCGCCGTGCTCGGATTTTCGCTCGATATCGTGAACCGCTTCATCGAAGCGGGCGAACCGACCGTGGAACTAAAGGCCATGCTCGACAATCTCGACGCCCGGGGGTTGGGCGACTTTGTGAAGGTGGACTATCGCGTGATTCGCGGACTGGCCTACTATACCGGGCCGGTCTTCGAGGCGTTCGACCGGAAGGGCGAATTTCGCGCCATCGCGGGCGGCGGGCGTTACGACAACCTTGTGAAACTCATAAGTGGCGGCAAAGTGAATTTGCCCGCGCTCGGCTTTGGCCTAGGCGATGTGGTGTTGCTGGAATTGCTCATAGCCCGCGGCCTGCTTCCGCAATTCGACGGCGGCGTGGACGTGTTCGTGTTGATCGAGGACGAAACGCGGCGCCCAGATTCGCTCAAGCTCATCCAGGATTTGCGTTCCGCCGGGCGGGTGGTGGAATACTCGCTCACGACCGCGAAACCGGACAAGCAATTCAAGCGCGCGCAAGAATTGAAAGCCGCGCACACCGCAAGAGTAGAAGCCGGCTCAATGGTGCGGGTGCGGAATCTCTCAACGGGCGCGGAACGGACGGTGACGGCGGCGGAGGTAGGGGAGTTGATTGGTTTGACGAACGTTCTCCCTCACCCCGGCCCTCTCCGCGAGCAACCGAGCAGATTCAAGCCATGACGAACCGAGCCAGCGACTGTCTCTCTACAAAACCAGACAAGCTCGACGATGCCGTGCTCGCCATATTGAGTGAGTGCCGTATCAATGGCAGCCGCACTCCCTGTCATCGTTTTTCCACGCATGACCTACGCCGAAGCCATTGATTTTCTTTACGGTCTCGGATTTTTTGGCGCGCGGTTTGGGTTGGAAACCACGCGCACGCTCGCCGAACGCGCTGGCAATCCGCAGAACCAACTCCGCTTCATCCATATCGCCGGCACGAACGGCAAGGGTTCAACCTGCGCGATCTTGGAAAGCATTTATCGCGCGGCCGGCTTGCGTGTAGGGCTGTTCACGTCGCCGCATCTGGTTTCCTTTCGCGAGCGGATTCAGGTTAATCGCCAGTGGATCAGCGAGGCCGATCTGGTGCGTCTGGCGAGTGCGGTGCGCACGCACAGTTCGAAGTTCCGACTTCAGACGGTCCCCGAGCCGGCTAAAGCCGGGACTCCAAACCTAGACGTTCACCCGACCCTCTTCGAGTTTGTCACCGTCATGTCCCTGCGCTATTTCGCCGAACAGAAATGCGATTTGGTGATCTGGGAAACCGGCCTCGGCGGACGGTTGGATGCGACGAACATTGTTACGCCGCTGGCGAGTCTGATTACCAACATCCAACTGGATCATCAGCAATGGCTCGGTAATACACTGGCGGAAATCGCGGTGGAAAAGGCAGGCATCATCAAACCTGGCGTGCCCGTGTTGACAGCCACAAGTGAGCCGGAAGCGTTGCGGGTGATTGAGGCAGCCGCGCGGAAAAATGAATCACCGTTGACAATCTTGAACGCGGGCCGCCTGAAGGCGGAACTCCAAGCCCACCTGCCGTTGCTCGGTGACCACCAACAACTCAACGCTGCCCTCGCCCTGGCCACCGTGGATGTGTTGCAGCCGCAAATTCCCGTGCGTGACGCCCAGCTTCGTAAGGGCCTCGCTGAAGTGAACTGGCCGGGGCGCTTGCAACTCGTCACACGCCCGGGCGGACAACAAATCCTGCTGGATGGCGCACACAATCTCGCCGGAGTGGAGGCGCTGGCCGTGGCGCTGCAACAACATTTTCCCAGCGCAAAGCCCACGCTGATTCTGGGCATATTGGCGGACAAAGATTGGCGACCGATGTGTGCGCGGCTGGCAACGCTGGCAGCGCGAACCCTGACGGTACCCGTGGCCAGCGAACGAACGGCGAAAGCCGCCGAACTGGCCGCAGTTTTCCGTAAGACGTCATCGTCGGTGACAGTGGAATGTTGCTCCTTGGTCGAAGCGCTGCAGCGAACGGCGCACGATCCCTTCGTGGTTATTGCCGGCTCACTATATCTCGTCGGCGAAGCGCTGGAGATTTTGGCGGCAGGAACTGCGGGAGTCGCAGGCGAGCGCGGGTTGAATGAGTGGGGTGGTGATCGGTCTCAGTTGTCCGGATAGCGAAGTCCGGGTAAGCGCGAACCATCTGTTGAAGGGACTGCACCGCCTTTCATGCAGATTGCGTAAGGCATCCGTTGTCAGGTATCGTTTTGCCCGTGTCGGCTGCGGAACGTGACCCACAACCCATTTAACCCAGAGCATGAGTCTGCCCATTCAACTGATTTCAACAGATTTTGACGGAACGATCTTCGCCGAATTTGAGAACCCACCCATCCCGCCGCGCCTCGTGGCGCTCATCGGTGATTTGCAAGCGCGCGGAGCCAAGTGGGTGATCAACACGGGGCGCGACATGTCGAGTTTGATGGAGGCGCTGGCGCGCTCGAAAATTTCGATTCAGCCGGACTACCTCGTGCTGGTGGAACGCGAGATTTACCAGCACGACGGGGTGCGTTACGCGCCCCTGATCGAGTGGAATACCACGTGTGATCGTGACCACGCCGAACTGTTCAAACGGGTGCAGCCGGAGGTGGGCCGGTTGACGGACTGGGTGAACGCCAATTTTCGCGCGACGGTTTATGCGGACCCGTATTCACCGTTTTGCCTGATCGCGGGTAACAATGGCGAAGCGGATTTGATTCACGCGCGGCTGGACGAATTTTGCCTTCGCTTTCCGGAACTGACCGTCGTACGGAATGATGTTTATGCGCGGTTCAGTCACGTAACCTACAACAAAGGCACGGCGCTGGCGGAGTTGACGCGGCGGTTGCGGCTGACCCGGAAGCAAGTTTTTGCGGCTGGTGATCATTTGAATGATTTGCCGATGCTGAAGCTTGAGTTCGCCCGCTGCCTCGTTACGCCGGCGAACGGGATTGAATCAGTGAAGACGGTTGTTCGCCAACAGCAAGGATTCATCAGCCAGTTTCCGAATGGCGCGGGTGTGGCGGAGGGCTTGGAGTTTCACCTGCGGCCGAGGTGAACACGTAAAGCGTAATTCTGAGTTTCCGCCTTGCGCCCACCCGCCGCGAGTTCATCCCTCACCGACCAGTCACTTTCCAGCGGCGGTGCATCCAGATCCATTGTTCGGGATGGCGCAGCAACATGCGCTCGATTTCCTCGTTGTAAGCCCGTGTGTTCCGGCGGATGGCTTTTCCGATATTTTCATCCTCGATCAAGGGCAGGGGTTCTTCGAAGCGGAGGACATGACTACCATCCGGCTCGCGCCAACTGTACGCCGGCAATACGGGCACGCCGGTACTCAGCGCGATCAGCGCCACGCTCTTAAACGTGCCGGCGGGATGCCCAAAGAAATCCACCGTGATGCCGTTGCCTTTGCCCGCATGCTGATCAAACACGTAAACGACAATGGCCCCGGTCGCGAGCAGATCGAGGATCGTTTCGAGCGATCCGCTTTTGGCCAGTGTGCCAAAGCCGGCTTGCCGGGTGCGCCAGGTAATAAAATCGTTCAACAGTTTTGGCTTGAGCCGCCGGCGCACAAAGTGGAATAACCCACGATAACCCGGGAACTGGCTGATGCCAGCCACGGTGGACACTTCAAAATTACCAAAATGCCCGGTTAACAGAAGAATACCTTTGCCGCGCGCATGGGCCCGCAAAGCCACTTCCACGTTCTCAATCCGCATCCAGGCCTTGCGGCGATTCTCCGGCATGAACGGTAGTCGGATGAACTCCAGCAGAAACCGCACGTAGTGCCCATAGTAGGCTTGAGCCAGCTTGAGGATTTCCGATTCCGGTATGTAACCACTGAAGACGCGGCGGAGATTCCCCAGCACCACGCCGCGCCGATAGGGAAATAAATAGTACAGCAGCCGGCCGAACCAGGGCACTTCAGTGATGCGCGGATCCGCCCAGGCGATGGCCGAAGCACTGGTCTCGGTATGGGTCAGCGACACGCGAATTCCGGCGATGCGATGGCGATCCAGCACGGCACGCGCCCGGGCGTTGAGTTCCACCACCGGAGCGCCGTACGCATCCCGCCGTGTGGAAAAATCCGCCAGTTCAATAACACCCAAGGCGAGTTCGCGGGGAAAGAGTTTGCCACAGGCTTCCTTGGCTGCGAAACGGGCGGCCAGACTTGCGGTGCGGCCAGGACCATCACCGGCATCCTGCAATTCCTGCGGCGAGAAAAGCCGACCCAGGTCTTCCGGCGTTTTGTCCCGAAGCAGTTTTTCGATGCGCGCGACTTCGACAGTATCAATGCCGCAGCGCGTCCCCTTGGCGGCTTCCGGGTTCATGCCGCAGATCGAGAGGTCCCCGCCCGTACCAAAACGGCCACGTTCATACCGCCAAAGCCCCGGCAACAGACCAAGGCCACGTCGCTGCGCGCCGGCTGGGAATCGGGCCGCACAGTCAGCCAGGGAAATTCGGGATCCACCGATTGCAGCGAGGGAATGCCGGGGGCAACTTTTTGTTCGAGCGCTTTCAGCGCCAGCGTCAGATCCAGGATACCGGAGGCAGCAATCAAATGCCCGAATGCCCACTTGAAGGCGGTGACCGGCGGTAGATTTGTGCCGAAGACTCGCTGGAAGGCCTGGGCCTCCGACGCATCCGAAGCCGGCGTGCCGTTACCGTGCGCGACAATCAGTCCCACGGCATCCGCAGAAATCCCCGCATCGTCCAACGCAACTTGAATGGCTCGACGCAGGCCGTCGCCATCCTCGCGCACCTTCAGCACCCCGGTGGCTTCCGTGGCGCAACCCGAGCCAAGAAACTCACCCAGCACAGACGCCCCCCGCGCTTCGGCGTCTTCCGCTTTTTCCAGCATCACCGCTGCGGCCCCTTCGCCGAACACCGTGCCGTTGCGGCGCCGGTCAAACGGCCGGAGGGCGTCCGGGGACATCAGCCCGACTTGGTAATAATTCAGCATCGTTTCCGCATCAATCGGGGTATCGTGACCCACCGCCACCGCCCGATCCGCTTCGCCGGCGCGAATCGCTGCTGCCGCCTCGGCCACCGCCATGATGCCGCCCACGCATTGATTGGTGATGCACGCATTGGTGCCTTTGAAATTGTGGCGGATGCCGACGTGGCACAGAACGTTGTTCGGCAGGTTGCGCAGCAGCCACATCGGGTTCACGGTCGAACAACTTTCCGCGCCGAATTTCTTGAGGTCGCCCTGCACGGCGGTGAATGCGGGGAAAAAATCGTAATTGTTCTGATACGTGCCGCCGCCCGAACCAGCGATCACCCCGCACCGATCATTGAACTGGCTGGCCAACGCTGGATCCAGCGCGTCGCGATGAACCGTCAGTCCGGACTGCTGGATCGCTGCGCCGGCGGCAAAGATGCCGAAAAGATCCGTGCGCAAGATCAGCTTGTGCAGCTTCCGGTCCTCCACCAGTGTGCGGTTATCCACCCCGGTGACTTCTGCCGCCACCTTTACGGGCCAGCCCGTGGCGTCCCAACGGCTGATGGGCGCGACCGCCGAGCGCCCATTAACGAGGGAGTCCCAAATGTCGTCAATCTTCAACCCGGCTCCACACACGGCCCCGGTGCCGGTGATCACAATGCGCGGCGGTTGGTTCATGCTTGTACGGTTGTACGAGGGTCGGTCGGTGACAGCCGCTCAACTTCGTCGGGATGACGGAACGCCAGACAACTGTTGGAGCCGCCGAAGCCCAACGAATTAGACAGCGCCGCCCGGATGCGGAGCGGACGCGAGGCGCCGAGCACGAGACTCACATTGCAGTCCGGATCTGGTTGAGAGTAGTTGGCGTTGACCGGCGCGATGCCGTCACGAATGGCCAGGGCGCAGATGCCCGCCTCCACCGCGCCCGCAGCGGCGATCAAGTGGCCCATGCAACTCTTCGTGGAACTGACAGCGACCTGCCCGACGCGGTCGGCCAGCACCGCGCGAATGGCCGCGCACTCGCTGCGGTCGTTCATCAACGTGGAAGTCCCATGCGCATTCACATAGTCAATGTCATGCGGCGTCAGCCCGGCGTTGCCGAAGGACTGTTGCATGGCTTGAATGGGGCCATCCCCGGACGGCGGTGAATCCGTGATACGATAACTGCTCAGGGAATTGCCATCCCCTGCCAGCTCGGCGTAGATGCGGGCGCCGCGTTTGCGCGCCGCCGTCCACTCTTCCAGAATCAGAAAGCCCGCGCCCTCGCCCAGCACGAAACCATTGCGCGTGGCATCGAACGGACGGCTGGCGCGTTCCGGGTTTTCATTATCTTTGGAAAGTGCGCCGAGGAGACAAAAGGCCGTAAGCCCAACCGGGTTCAGCATGGAATCATAACCGCCGGCGAGCACGCAATCGGCGTGGCCGCGGCGGATGACCTTGAGCGCCGTGCCAAGCGCTTGACCGCCCGAAGCGCAGGCCGTGTGGACCGCCGTCGCATAACCGCGAATGCCGAAGTGCTGCGTGAGCAACGCCAGGCCGGAGTTCGCTTGCGCCCGGCAGAAAGCGACCGGATCGGGGAGAAATTGCGGGTTCACCAGACCGGCGGGATTAAACTCGCCGTCGCGACCGCAGAATTCATGCACGGTCTGCAATTCATCGAGCGTGACGCTCATCATGCCGGCGCCCACGCTGAAACCCCAACGGTGAGAATTATGCGGCGCCGGTCGGATGCCCGCATCCGCAAACGCCTCGGCGGCGGCGGCCAAGGCAAACCGGACGGAACGGGAAGCGTGCTTGAGTAACTTGCGATCACTGATCTTGGCCGCCGCGTCAAAATCTTTAACCTCCGCGCCGATCCGCGTGGGAAAGGTGCTGGCATCGAAGGAACGAATCGTCGCCGAACCGCTGCGGCCCGCGCGGACATTCGCCCAAGTAGTCGGGGCATCGTGACCAACGGGCGTCACCATACCGATGCCCGTGATGGCCACCCGACGACGCGGAATCATACGTGCGCCTCCGGGATGAGCCGGACCCGCGCGCCACCCACGACGCGCTTGCCCTTGCGAATTTCCACATTCACCAGCGCCGCCTCGGGGGAGAATTGATTCAAGCGGGCTTCAATGTCCAACACCTCACCGGGCGGCGTGAAGGCGCGCAATTTTACATCCGAAACGCCACGCAAGGCCCACGCACCACCGGTCGCGGGGGCGGCCAGTTCTGTTGCCAGGAGCCCGGCCAATTCCAGGCTGGCATTCATGAGCAGCGTGCCGGGAAAAACGGGCCGCCGCGGAAAATGATCGGCGAAGAAATTCGCCTGGGTTGGAACATGGAGCGTTGCTGCCACACGTTGGCCGGGATCACCTCCGGTTCGTTCGAGCGGAAAAGCTGGTAAACCGCCAAATGCGCCCGGCGTAGCGCCGCCATTGCACAGCACCTCGTAGCGCGCCCGGAGCGCCGCCGGATCATCGAAATCTGCCACGGCCAACATGGGCCCGACACAGTTACGCAGCCGGATGACCACGCGGCCGTCCACCATGACCGCGCCGCCGTAGGCTGCCGCGTCTTCTTCCACGGTTTCAAGCTCGGCGGTAAGCTCGAGCCGTTGTCCCGGGTGGATGGGATGCAACATTTCAATTTCACCGGCCAAGCCCGCAACCGGGCGGCGTGCGAAATCCATCTTGGCCATGGCTGCCCACGCCGCCAACTGGCCCACGGCTTCAGCCGCGAGCGATGGTGCAAAGCTGGTCAAGGCGGACGGAATCCAGTATTCGCCGCGAATGCTTGCTCCGGGTTCGACCGAGGTGATCCGGTCCACGAACGAAAACGCGCGGAAATGGTGATCCATGCCGGGAAGAATAACCAAGCGTTCAGGCCGGCGGCGTTCCGGCGGCGGTGGCGCGCTGCTGGCGGATGGCCATTTTACAAAACGTCTCCGTGGTGAACAGCCGTGGAATATCGGCGACTTTGAGCGGCGAACTGAAGCGTTCCGCCGGCACTTCGCTGAGGAAAAACTTCAAACGTTCCACCCCCGCCGGAGTGACGACGCCACCCGTCTCGAATTCCGCCTCGGAGAGATTGCCGCGCGCTTCCTCTACGATTTTGCCGCGCGGAATCTTGACTTTGAAGGTGCGTTCGAGCCGGAAGATGATGTCCAGAAAGTCGATGGATTCCGCCCCTAGATCGTTGATCAGCGACGAATCGGGTTTGACCTTGTCGGCATCGCAGCCCAAGGCGTCTGCCATGATGTCCGCCACCTTGGGATAGATGGCCGTGATGTCTTCTTTGGTGATGTTGGTATTGTTCATGAATTTTTATTCCATCTTGAATCCGCCGTCCACATGCAGGATTTGGCCGGTGATATAATCGGCGTACGACGAGGCCAAAAACCAGACGGCATGCGCCACTTCTTCCGGGCGACCAATGCGTCGCAGCAAAATGCGCGACAAGATTTGCTCGCCGGCCAGTTCGCGGACGGCGCGCGACATTTCCGTTTCAATCACGCCGGGCGCGACGGCATTGACGGTGATGCCGCGTGGGGCTAATTCGACGGCCAGCGACCGGGTAAATGCGTTGATGGCGCCTTTGCTGGCCGCGTAATTGGTCTGTCCGCGTCCGCCTTTTTCGCCGGAGACGGAACTCAGATTGATAATTTTTCCTCGCCGTTCCGAGATCAGATACGGCGCGACAGCTCGCGCCATGTTGAAGACGCCGGTTACATTGGTCTCCAACACCACGCGCACATCCTCGTCTTCCAACGCGGTCAGCGGGTTGTCCCGAACGACGCCGGCGTTATTGACCAGCAAATCAATCCGTCCGGCCCGATCCGCCACCTGTTCCACGAATGCGGCGCAGGCCGCACTGTCCCGCACATCCACGACGGTGGCGGTGAGTTTGCCACCGGGATTAGCCGCGATAACTTCATTGGCGGCGGCCGCATTCCCGCGATAGGTAAAACTCACATCCATGCCGGCGGCGACAAGCCGCTGCACAATTGCGCGACCAATGCCCCGGCTGCCACCGGTGACAATGGCGACTCCGCCGCGCAGTCCGGCATCATTGACTTCTGGGCTCTTCATCCTGAGATGCAATAACCGCCATCCACGACGAGCGTATGCCCGTTGATCATGGCGGCTTCCGGCAGGCATAGCAAGTAAACGGCCCCGGCCACATCCTCCGGCGTGAGCGTCGGCCCGGCGGGCGTTCGCTTTGCGTACTCGGCGAGGAGTTCCACGCGATTGGGGAAATACTTCAGCGCGTCCGTATCCACCACGCCGGCACTGACGATGTTCACCCGGATGCCGCGTTGCCCGAGTTCTTGCGCGAGTGCCCGAGCCACGGATTCGAGCGCGGCTTTGGATGCGCCAATGAAGGCGTAGTGTGGGATGGCGCGTTGCGCGCCGAGACTCGAAAGGCCGATGATGCGGCCACCGTTGGTCATCAGCGGGACGGCCTGTTGCGCCAGCAGGTTGAGCGCGAGGGCATTGGTTTCCATGCACCGCCGCCAATGTTTCAAGGTCAGTTCCATCGCCGGGCGCAGCACGCCCAAGGCGGCGTTGCTGACGATAATGTCCACGCGATCGAATTGCTGTTTGAACGTCGCGAAAGCTTCGGCCACGCTCTCGGGGTCGCTCACATCAGCTTGCATAGCCAAGGCCCGGCGGCCCAGCGCGCGGATGTCGCTGCATATCTGTTCGGCCTCGATGTGGCTGTTGTGGTAAACGATGGCCACGTCGCAACCGGACTGGGCGAGCTTCCACGCGGTGGCGCGGCCAATGCCTCGTGAGCCCCCGGTGATAAAGGCAATTTTTCCAGCAAGTGATTCACTCATCAGTCAATGGCGACCAGTCTGGGTGAACACGACGGCAAAATCAATCCTGCGAATGGGTTTCGCTCGCAAAAGGAGACGAGCCTCCAGGCCTTTGATTTATTAAGCCGTCACCCAACTGAAACTTCTCGCCCCCCGCCAAACTATTTTCCGGTTGCTGCTCTATTGGTTTGTGGGGATTATCCGACCCATGAGCAGCACGCTTCCTCGTAAGAAACAAGGATCAGACCTGAAGGCTGTTTTCATTGGGGATTTTGCAGATAGTTTTTTGGAGAACAACGAGGCAGGTAACACAAAAGGGCCGGACGTGGGTTCTGCAAAAAATCCCACACGGCCAAGGCACGGATTAAGTTGTGGAACCGGAGGCGGGCCGCAGGATCCAAACGCAAATGATCAATCTCGTAAGCGGGGTCGTGCCGTGTCCCTCAAGGATCACGCACGCCACCAGTGATAGGGTCGGCGCATGCGGGACCAAGCTCCTGAACGGGTTGATTAAATCACCAGTGGCAGGCCGGCCTACAGCTTCCCTTCCGGTTCGCCCTCAATGCACCAGCACCGCCCGGACTTGGCAAACGCTTAAGTTTCTTCCGCGAAAGGGCTCGCCAGCAGGCGATGGGTTCGCTCCTGATGGACTCGGCAAAGACGTCGCGCTCATCACCGATCCCAACGGCATTTCAGCCATCACGCCCGGGTTGCGACGTCTTTGTCGGACTGGTCGCCAGAGCCGCCCCAGAAGGCCTAAAAGAGCTCATTCCACTGGCTGGAATTTTTGAGCATAATTTCGCGCAGGAGTCTAACGGGTGGAGAACCGTGGCGCAGGGCTTCGTCGTGAAACTTCTGCAATGAATAGGCGTCGCCTTCCTGTTGCTGGTAATCGCGGCGGAGCTTCAGGAGTTGGAGTTTGCCCAGCGTGTAATACAGGTAGCCTGGATCAAAGGTACCGCGGATGGCCTCCTGGCGGGCCGTTTTTTCCTCGTAGTAACAGTTCTCCTGAAAAAACTTCGTCGCCTCATTCACGGTCATGCCCTGGCAATGCATCTTGATGGAGACGCACAGTCGGCAGAGCCGGAGCAAGGCTTCATCGGATTGCGCAAGCCGATACTTCGCGGCTTTGAGCCGGTCGGCGGGAGTGGGGTTGGCACCCGAACCGGCACCGAACCCTTCGTCGAGCATCATCTGCTCGGTATAGTGCGCCCAGCCTTCCACGAACGCGTAGCTGCTGAAGATCTTTTCCACACGCGTGGCACCAGATGCCTGTTCACACAGGAATTGAACGTAATGGCCAGGATACGCTTCATGGATGGAGACAATATCAGTGGTGTAATAATTGAACGCAGTAAGCCATTCATCCTGATGTTGCGGCGACCAATCTTTTTCGGCGGGCGTCACGTAGTAGAATGCTTCGGTAGCTTTGGTTTCAAGTGGCCCGGGCGAATCCATGGAGGCAAAACTGGTCGCGCGCGCATATTGCGGGGTTTCTTCCACTTTCACACGCACTTCGGACGGTAACGTGATGATTTTGTGGTCCACTAGAAATTGACGGATCGCTTCGAGATTTTTGCGGGTGTCCGGAATCAGGCCTTCGACGGTTGGATGATCTTTTTGGATTGCTCTGAAAACTTCGATGGGCGGCTTGCTCGGGTCAATCTCGTGTGCGGCTTTGGCAAAGGCGGCCTGTTCGCGATGCAATTCCACCAAACCCATCTCCAGGATGTACTCGGGACGGAAGGGAATCAGTTCTCCTTCGAGTAACATTTTTTGATATTTTTCCCGGCCCAACGCGAAGTGATCATGCGCCTTTGGAAGTTGTTTTATTTTCAACCAATCAGCGTAACTGCGCAGTTCGGCAATGGCGCGTTGATTGGCAGTATTAAATTCAGCCAACAACGTCGCGTCCTTCAAGTCTTTGAGCGCTTCCACCAATTCCTTGCCCAAGAAATCCGCCGAACCGTTGGCCACTTCGATGGCGGTTTCCACATAGGGCCTCGGTAACGAGGAATCCAGACTGGCGCGGGCGGCCGCCATGACGCGCGGGGCTTGTTTCTCGATGGCAATGATGGAGCGAACCCGATCCGGCAGCGGGGCAAAGTTGCGTTTGATGTAGATGTTCACATCAATCGCCCCAGCGTAAGTCATCGGGTTGCGGCTGTAACTCGCCATTTCCTCGAAGGAAAACAATTCATCGGCAACAGCTGTGCGCAAGACGCGATGGTCCTGCAATGCCTTTGGACTTAACGAGGCGGGCGGAAATGTGGCCAGTTCGCGATTAAACCGTCGCAAGCGGGCTACTTCCGAGCGGATGGAATCCCGGCTGAAATCGGTGATCTTACCGTCATACTCATGTAAACCAAGCGTAGTGCCAGTGGCCGGCCGCCAGGCAAGATAGCCGGTGATGAATTCTTCGGCGCGTAGGGCGAACTGCATTTCCGCAGTTGCGTTGGTCCCGGGGCCGGCTTGCACCCGCGCGAGACAACCCGTCAGCACCAAAGTGAGCGATAACAAAAAGCGTAGGTTCATAATCAGGGATGGGCGGCCACCGCCGGGCTGTGAGGGATGACATAGGAGTGCGGAACTTTCGTCAAGCCGGGAGGAAGCCGAGAGGAAGCACGCCTGCCCGCCGCGCCCGGAGTGGCACAGGGCCGAGGTCAGCGGAACTTGCGATAGGCAAAATAAAGGATCAAGACGAGCGACACCCCGATGGCGGCTTTGACATAATTCCCCTTGGGCACTGGTTCATACTTCCGCGCCGGCTCGGACCCCATTGGCTCGGAATCAATGTGCTCAGCGGGAGGAGGCGGCTGCAGTTGCGCCAGTTGCTTTTCACACTTTGCGATGATGCGATACAGACGGTTAATTTCCACCATCCCCGCCTGGGACAACTTCTTCTTGGGCAACGACCGGTTCGTGTAAAAATATTTGGTCAGGGAGTTGAACTCCAACTGGTGGCCGACAAATGCGATGCCCGGATTCAGTTCTGACGAGACGTAAGGATGCTGTCGTAAATCGTTTCCTGGGTCGTGCGTACATCCATCTCGCGTCAAGACTACGCGGGCCTGAAGCACATAGCCCCGTTGGGGCAGAACCGGCGCGCGCGTCTGTGACCCGCAGCAACTTCGCAACTCCAGACAGCGTGAAAGTTTATCCCGAGTTCTTTGCCGCCAATTTGCTGCGACCCACATAGTCGCGCTCCGTTCCCGAATCCCAATGGGATTGACTCGCTGGCTCCAGCTCGTTCGGCCCTTCCGGGTCTTTGTCTTTGCCAAATTCCTTTCGCCGTTTCCCAACGGCTCAAGTCCATCCATCAGCCCCGGACTGGTCCGAGCCGGGACTGGCGAGGAGCTATACCCTGGATCACCCGCCAAAAAATCATCAACCCTGAATGGATTGCATCGCCGCCGCTACCCACGGCTTCAACCCCTTCAGGGTTGATTTAATTTCCGTTCATCACCCACAGCGTAGTCGCTCCGCTCCGACGCTGGGCTGAATGACGTAATCCCGTTGGGATAACCTCAACCCGCCTTTGACCGCACCCACTGCACACCAAAAGATGAAAAAGGTTTTGAGTTCCGGGCGATTCACCGCCACCATGCCAAATCGCTTTGGTTGTTGAATTTCACCAGCCGAATTTCGCAATCCGCATTTATTTACATGAAACGCACGCATCATTGCAACGAACTGCGCCCGGCTCACATCGGGCAAACCGTCACGCTCTCCGGCTGGGTTCATTCCAACCGTGATCTCGGTGGCCTCATCTTCATTGATATCCGCGATCGCGAGGGCCGCACGCAGACCGTGTTCGATCCGTCGGATTGGACCAAGGAGCTCTTCGAGCAGGCCGCGACGTTGCGCAGCGAATCTGTCGTCAGCATCACCGGCAAAGTCCGCCAGCGTCCCGCCGGTACGAACAACGCCAAGATTCCCACCGGCGAAGTCGAGGTGATGGCGCAGTCGTTTGAAGTGTTGAACATGGCGGAAGTGCTGCCGTTTCCCGTGGACGATCCCGAGGTCGCGAATAAGGTCAACGAAGAGTTGCGGCTGCAATATCGCTACCTTGATCTGCGCCGCCCGGAAATGGCGCGCAACCTCCGCACACGCTCGAAAGTCGCCACGGCCATTCGCGTATTCATGGACGAGCAAGGCTTCCTCGAAGTCGAGACGCCCACGCTGTTCAAGTCCACGCCCGAAGGTGCGCGCGAATTCCTCGTGCCGAACCGTCGCGAGCCGGGGACGTTCTACGCGCTGCCGCAATCGCCGCAGCAGTTCAAACAAATCTTGATGGTCGCGGGCGTGGAAAAGTATTTTCAACTCGCGCGCTGTTATCGCGATGAAGATTTGCGCGCCGACCGTCAGCCCGAGTTCACGCAGGTGGACATTGAGATGAGCTTCATCGAACGCGAAGACATCTACGCGCTCATCGAGGGCTTGCTCCAGCGCGTCTGGAAAACTGCGCTCAACGTGGACGTGCCCACGCCGTTCAAGCGCATCAGTTTCGAGGAAGCGTTGAACCGCTACGGCATTGACAAACCGGACGCGCGTTTCGGCATGGAACTCGTGGATTTTACCGAAGAGTTCAAAGGCTCGAAGTTCGGCGTGTTTGGAAAATGCATCGAAGGCGGTGGCGTGGTGAAAGCCATCAACGCGCGCGGCCTTGCCGGTGCGACGCAGGGACAAATCGAGACCATGACCGAAACTGCCAAGGGTTTCGGCGCGAAAGGTCTCGCTTACATCAAGATCGAGAATGGAGAGTGGAAATCTCCGATCGTGAAATTTTTCAGCGATGCCGAGAAAGCCGCGCTGACAACCAAGCTGCAAATTCAGGAAGGCGATTTGATCCTGTTCGCCGCCGATCAATGGCTCAACGCCTGCGAAATTCTCGGCAAGATTCGTTTGTATTGCGCCGACGTTCTCAAGACGCAAGGCAAGCTGACGATTCCGGCGGATCAATTCAATTTCCTCTGGGTCATTGAATTTCCCTTGCTCGGTTTCGACCGCGAGAACAACCGCTGGTATTCCAGCCATCATCCGTTCACCGCGCCCGTGACCGACGACATTCCGTTCCTGAAGACCGACCCAAAGAAAGTTCGCGGCCAGCACTACGACATCGTGGTGAACGGCGTAGAACTCGGCGGCGGTTCGATCCGTATCCATCAGCCCGACGTGCAGAAAACCATTTTCGAGGAATTGCTCCAGATTCCGCCCGACATGGTGCAGGCGCGGTTCGGTTACATGCTCGAAGCGTTCAAATACGGCGCACCCCCGCACGGCGGCATCGCGCTGGGGTTTGATCGCCTCATCGCCATCCTCTGCAACACGCCGAGCATCCGCGACGTCATCGCGTTCCCGAAAACCGCGAAGGGCACGTGCCTGATGACCGACTCGCCCAGCACCGTTGAGCCGAAACAACTCCGCGACTTGCACATCGAATTGAAGGTGAAGCCCGTGGCGTCAGGCATCCCTGCCTGACGTAGAGGGTGGCATCCTTGCCGCCCGGAACAGGCGTGGATTGCGAGAGACGCGTGGAATTTTTCCAAGCGCTCGGCTATGCCTGCGGTTTTTTCCGCCGGGTAGAATGCCCCGGCTACGGCAGGCAAGGATGCCCGCCGCTACCGCCGCGCCGAAACAACTTCGCGACCTGCACATTGAGTTGAAGGTGAAGCAACCGCCGACTGCGCCACCGAAGGCATGATTAGTAAGGAGCGCGACTGTGTGCGCAGCACCAGCTTCGAGTGAGTGCTATCAGCTAATACGAAGAGAGATTACTGAACGTCACTTCACCTATTCGGATCATCATCTGGGTGCTGGTGTCTGCGCCGGATTTCTTTTCCGAGATTAACGCGCAGTTTCTGGCATACGCTGATATGTCTTTCACATTCCCTGAATACAGGACTTCATAGCGTTCCAATACGTCGTCTCTGACGGGAACGAGAAAATGCGGTTTTAACAGCGCGACTTGCGTCGGTAGATCACCTGAGTTGGCTTCGATGAATTTCCTTAAGGCATAGCTCATCCTTTTTGCGAACCCTTCTTTCGCAAGTTCTTTGATATGTCCGACCATACCACCAAGCTCGTCATAACGTCGGCCATCATCTTTCCGATTCATGCCAATGATCTCGGACAATTTGGCGGCTTCAAGCCAGTTTACTTCGGTAAGGAATTCCATTTCGGGGATTCGAGCGCTGGGGTTTTTATCAAAGTGCTGCTTCAAAGAATTGACTCGTTCTCGCCAGGCAACAGCCTCCGAAAGAACTGGATCGTTTGATTGGCCGCCTTTGAGTGCTGTGAGTTCTTGAGAGTCGTTTCTTAATCTTGCAACTTCGCCACGCAATTTGAGCAGTTCGGTGGTGTTCCGGTTGAATCGCTCGTCATTATCGCGGAGTGCCGTTAGTTGGTTGGTTGCATCAAACAGCGCTTGGTTCAACTGTGAGACTTGCTCGTTCAACGGCGCTTGCTGTTGCTGAAGCGACTGGACTTGATCGCGGAGTTGCGCCGCTTGGTGGGCTTCGTATATTCCCGCTCCGGCGAGGACGGCGATGGTGGCGGTGACGATGGTTTTCTGAAGTGCAGTCATGGCGATAGCTTTGGTGGCGGTGACAGTTGCGGTGGTGGCGAGCGTTGTTCCAGTCAGCACGGCGGCAGTGGAAATGGTGAGGGCCAATCCCACCGGCGCGGCTTGTACGGCGTTGGCGGAAATGACGACGGCGAGTCCGCTTGCGCCGACGGTGACGCCACGTTTGGCGAAGAATTCGCGCAGGCGTTCCACGGCGCGGCTCACGCGTTTTTGCGCGG
>JANYBF010000644.1 GCA_025360895.1 Verrucomicrobiota bacterium | reverse complement strand
GAAAACGGACGTTCAACTTGTGCAGTACGCCACCATCGAGCAGAGCACTGACCCCGCCAACCGGCAAAACGATTTGGTAATTAAGTTGCCGCAATACCGCACGCAGGAATTGGCCACGCGCGTCGTGGTCAATTCCTGCGTGCGGTATTGCGGCAACTTAATTACCAAATCATTTTGCCGGTTGGCGGGGTCAGTGCTCTGCTCGATGGTGGCGTACTGCACAAGTTGAACGTCCGTTTTCACGCTCGGATTGAGCGCCAGCATGATGTGCCGGCCATCGCCGGCGATGCTGGCCATGACGTTAAGCTCTGCGCCCGAGGTGATTTTGGTGGGCTTGCCGCTCGGGACGAGCGACGAGGAGGAGATGTATTGACCAATCGATTGTTTGACCGTGTATTCTTCGTAATAGTATTGGACCTTGCCATCATTAATCGTTGCCGGGCGATTGTTGATCACGGTCAGTCGTGGCGCACTTAAGGTCTGGCTCTCGCCGCTTTGTTCCAGCGCACTGATGGTAGCGGTAAGCTGCGCCTGGTTAAAAATATTCGTAAACATGTACTGGATGCCCAAGCCGAGGTTTGGCGCTTGCGCCTCCGAGAGCAGGCCACTGAGGCCCTGAGGTACAGCCCCGCCCGAAGCGACCGTCGCGGCATTGGCTTGCAGCCGGCCCGTTTCCCACAACACCCCCAGTTGCAGGAACG
This sequence comes from Verrucomicrobiota bacterium, assembly GCA_025360895.1. Lineage (GTDB taxonomy): Bacteria > Verrucomicrobiota > Verrucomicrobiia > Limisphaerales > JADLHS01 > JADLHS01. The sequence goes on along the minus strand of JANYBF010000644.1, from coordinate 2,237 downwards.
CCGGCTTGGAGAGGGTGACGAACCGCGCCTCGATCAGCACCTGCTGGATGGGTTGGTCGAACTCCTTGATAATCTTCTCCAGCACATCCAACTGCTCGATCGAGCCGCGCGCAACAATCAGATTGCGCTCGTAATCAATCATGTATTTCGAGCCGGTGAACAGATTCGTGATGGCGCGCTCGATGGCCGGCAGGGCGGGCGCCTCGTCGTTCACAAATTTATGGAACTTCTGGCTTTCGGTGACCGTCGTAGCGGTGGGCGCTGTCACCGTCGACCGTGTGATATCTTCGGCCCCGAGCAGCGCCGGCAGGACAAATCCTTTTCGCAACTTGTAAAAGCGCACTTCCTCCATCAACCGATTCGTGCTGGTGGCGTCAATCATCCACACCAGATCTTGGCCGACCTGAAACTGGATGGCGTAGTTGCGTCCGACATATTTGAAAAACTCACCGAGCTTGACCTTGTCGAGATTGATGGTGAGCCGGTTCGTCAAGGCAGGGAGCGTTTTGTCGGCGACGATGTTGACCCCGGAAGACTGGCTCAGATTCAAGATCACAGTCTCGAATGGTACGTTGTCGAGGTGAATGGATACTTCCTTTTCGAGCACTTTGCCCATGGGACCTTTGGCGGCTTCAAAATCAAACAACGGCCCTTGCTCGTGGATGGTTTTGCCAAAGTTCTTGGGAATCCACGGTGTATTCTCGATCAGGTCAACCGCGTCCCGCACATCTTTGCGCGCCGGGAGACCATGATCTTTCGTTTCCGTGAGCACATCGAGGGCATTGGGATTGTAGGTCGCATCATGCTTCGCATCTATGTTGCGAATTTCGTCTTCCAACGCCTGTTCGCGCCGCTGTTTGCCTTGTTGCACCACCCAGGTATTCAGCCGTTGCAGCATCGCGTTGGTCGGATCGAACTGCACCAGCCCAGCCGACTTTGCCTGCGCCGCCTCCCATTCGTTCTTGTTTGCGAGCCGGAAAACTTCCTTGATTTCAGAGTCATAGACCGGGTCGTACTCAATTTTCGGCGAGCCGATCGGTTCAATTGACGCCGGGGCGGTTGGGGTGGGCGTGGGGGAAACCGACGGCGTGGGCGACAGCGCCGGTGGTGGTGTCGCCGTCGTCGCCGATATTACCACCGGTGGGTTTGTTACGTCGGTTGTTGGCGGTAGGTTTGTCGCGACGGATGAAACCGGGACAACTTTCGACCCGGACTTCGGTGGCGACTTGGGGGGGGCAGCTTGCTTTGACGAAGGCTTGGGCTGCTGGCAACCCGTGAGGATTACCAGCGCGGCGGAAATCAGAATCAATCTTAACATGTCGGACAAACCTTGCTGGGTTGATTGGCGGCAAATTGTCGCCTAAACGAAGCAACGAACTCAAGCGTTAGAAACATTTTTTTATTTTTCGCAGGCCAGGCTGGAACAACCCGCCGCGATTCGGATTTCCAAGATTTCAAGGAGCGGGTTGGACGTTCCATCCGCCAGATAATTCGATCTTCCCCGGCGCTCCAGCCTGCACCTTGATTCGCCGCCTGGGCAATCGCCTCAACCCCGCCGCATGGTCGCGCGCTTCATATCCCGATCTGCTTCGCGCCGTTTCAAATCCTCCCGCTTGTCGAAAACCGCCTTGCCTTTGCCGACGCCGATGGAAACTTTCACCCGGCCATTCTTCCAATAAAACGCCAGCGGAATAAGCGCGTTGCCCTTGACCGACGCCAGCTCGAACAGCTTGCGGATTTCCGATTTATGCAGCAACAATTTGCGCGCGGCCTTGGGCTTGTGATTTTGGAGATTGCCGTGGGAGTATTCGTCAATATGCGCGTTGTGGAGAAAAACCTCGTTGTTATCAACGCGCGCATAGGCATCGGCGATCTGGCCCTTGCCCGCGCGCAAGGCCTTTACCTCGGTCCCCTGCAAGACGATTCCGGCCTCGAAAGTTTCGAGGATGTGGTAATCACGCCGGGCTTTTGCGTTGTGGACAATGTCGGCCATAAACGGAAACAGCCAGAAGGTGATTCTTCTGGCTGGTCGTAATCAAGTTGTTTGTCGAGGGCTAGTGCTTCTTGCGCTTCTTCGGCATGGGCCGCGTAAGTTCCACCGGCTCGGGTAAATCCCAGCCAATCTTCTCCTCGATGATCTCGCGCAGGGCCACGTCCGCCATGCCGAGATTGGTGGCATCGGCAATCAGCGGACGGTTCAGGCCGCCGCCGCCGGAATTAAGCTGGCGCACACGGCG
>JANYBF010000642.1 GCA_025360895.1 Verrucomicrobiota bacterium | reverse complement strand
CGCACGCTGCGCGGGGTTGAGGACCTTGGCGGCGGCGACCAGGGTGTCCGTGACGCGGTGACTGGTGGCGAGCAGCAGCTGGTCCTGCTGGTCGCGGACCTTGTCGATGGCCGGGACGTCAATGGTGTCGGCCGTGAGCAGAGTCTTCAACTGGCCGAAGTTCTCATGGAAGCTCTTCATGTCCGCGTGCTCGGCATCCATGGCGTCTTTCATGATCGTGTGGATCTGCTGCTTCTGCGCGTCGCTGGCGCCGGCTTCGGTAAGGACCTTGTCGAAGTGCTTGTGCATCTCCTCCGCCGAATGCCCGTGCATGCCCGCCATGAAGGATTCGTGGCCGCCGGAATGCATCGCGAATGCCCGCGCGGCGGGCGCGATGCTGAACAACGTAGTCGCTGCGCCGAACGCAATCGCAAGGCTCAGCACGGTCGTACGGATCAGCCGGTGTTTCCGGTTCGGTTGGTCGGATGGGTTTGTATTGTTCGTGCGTTCCATGTCTGTCACCTGTGGGTTGGGGATCGCCGCGTCGAAGGGGACTGCGGGCAGGTAAAGCGTGGCGCACGAGCGTTCAGGGCTGGCTAGCGGTTTGTAAAGATTTGTTTAGGGGCGTGTTGGTCAACACCTCGACGCAAATACGCAGCAAGGTGTAGCCGTCGCCTTTCCTTCCCTGCGAGGAAGGTGTGCCTTTGCCCTTCCTTCCCCCCCCTCGCGGGGGCGGCGACGAAGTTTGTGAAATGCCCGGGTAGGTTCACGCGCCCAATTTTTTCAACACGCCTACTGCCGTGACTTCGTAAATCTTAACGATTTTGTGCCGTGCGGTGTGGCCGCGAACCAATGCCACCTTGCTACGTGGACAATCCAGCTTGTCAGCCAGCAGGCGAATCAGCGCCTCGTTGGCGGCGGCATCCACCGGTGGCGCAGTGACCCAGATGCGGAGTTCCGAGCCGTGTGGCGTGCCGATCTCATTCTTTGAGGCGCGGGGTCGTAACTTGATGGCGAGCGTGACGCCGTCGGGTTGCACGGTTAGAAAAGCGGGCCAGGGCGTGTCGCTCATACGGGAGGGTTCGCTGAAATTATTATTTTCTGACCGTGCAATCGTCGGGGACTTTGCCAGAATCATTTCCCAGATGAATAACAAAATCCTTTGGGCGGTCATCGTGCTGGGGGCCGGTTTCGGACTGGCCGGCTGTGAATCGTCCCGTTATGAGCCGTCCACGGTTATGCCCGGTGGCCAGCCAGCGATATTACCGGTGCAGCCGCAGTTGGCCGAGCTCGATATAATCGCTCATGCCGCCGCGCAACCGTCTGCCCCGCCCGAGGGTGAAGGCTGGCGCACGTTGTTCGATAGCCGGTCGCTCACCGGTTGGAAGGTGACGGACTTTAAGCAGGGTGGAGGCGTGGAAGTGCGGGATGGTTTGTTGGTGTTCCTCAAAGGAGATAATTTCGTCGGCGTCAACGGCACGAATGAAATCCCGAAGGCGAACTATGAGATTACACTGGAGGCGATGCGGGTGGCGGGGGATGACTTTTTTTGTGGGCTGACGTTTCCGGTGAACGATTCGTTTTGCAGTCTCATCTTGGGTGGCTGGGGCGGTGGGGTGGTGGGTTTGTCGAACATTGATGGCGCGGATGCCTCGGAGAACGAGACAACCAAGTTTATCACCTTCGAAAAAGGACGGTGGTATCGCATCCGGTTGCGCGTGACCGAGCAACAAATCGAAGCCTGGGTCGAGCAGAAGAAAGTGGTTGATGTAAATACCGTGGGCCGGAAAGTCGCGCTGCGATTTGGGGACATTGAACGGTCCAAACCGTTCGGACTTGCGTCGTGGAGCACGAGCGCGGCGTTTCGCAACATCAAATGGCGCGCGGTGACGGCCCCATAAGTTCGCGGGCGGCGGCCACGTCGCGCCCAATCTGTTCCCGCAAACTTTCCAGCGAGGAAAACTTCATTTCGGCCCGCAGTCGGGCGGTGAAAGCGACCTCCATTTCCTCACCGTAAATCTGACCGTTGAAATCGAGCAAGTGAACTTCAACTCGGAGTTGCGGAGTCGCTTGCGGAAGCGTTGGGCGATAGCCAAAGTTGACGACGGCGCGATGGGTTTGACCGCCGACGGTGGCGTGCGCGGCGTAAACTCCATTCGGCGGCAACACGAAGCCAGAAGTGTCCAGGTTTGCCGTGGGAAAGCCGAGTTGGTGGCCGAGCTTGTCGCCTTCAACAATCGTTGCGGCGAGGGTGTAGGGTCGGCCGAGCATCTGGCTGGCGGCGTCGAAGTCGCCCGCGCGAATGGCTTCGCGAACCCGGGTACTGCTGACAATCTGGCCATCCAGTGCCACGGCGGCCACGGCATGAACGGTGAAGTTCAGTTCCGCGCCGAGTTTTTGCAGGAGCGCGACGTTGCCGCTCCGATGCTGGCCGAAGACGAAATCGGCGCCGACGCAGATGCTGTGGATGTGACCAAGGTCACGGGCAAGCTGGCGGATGAAGATTTCGCCGGTTTGTTCGCTGAACGCACGATCAAAATGGATCAACAGCAGTGTGTCCATGCCGAGGGATTCGATGGTGCGAATTTTTCGGGGCAGGGAATAAATCAAGGGCGGCACGCGGGCGGGTGCGATGATGACGCTGGGGTGGCGGTCGAATGTCAGCACCACCGCGATCCCGTCGTGCTTGCGGGCGTCGGCAAGCGTTTGCCGGATGATTTGTTGATGACCGAGGTGAACGCCGTCAAAGACCCCAATGGCAAGGCAGACTTTGCGGCCGTGAGCGTTTAGCTGGCTGGCATTTTGGATTGTGTTCACGGGAAGACAGTCATCGGCATCCAACATCCAAGCTCCAACCGCAGCCTAGAACAATATGTGAACCAAGTTTTGAAGCTTGGCGTTTGGAGCTTCGCTGAATGTTGGAGCTTGGGACTGGGAAGTTTCACGCGGCCAGTAGTTTAAAAAATGGAATTACTTTCTTCTCCAATTCCGCCGTTGTGAGTTTCAAAACCGTGTCCAGGGGCGTGGCATCGGCCACGTCGAATTTGCCGGAAACGCTGCGCCGCAAAGTGGCCAGGTGCGCGCCGCAGCCGAGTTTCTGACCGAGATCGTGGGCGATGCTGCGAACGTACGTGCCCTTGGTGCTGGCGAGTTTGAAAGTCCCGATCGGTTCCCGGTAATCGGTAAAGCGGAAGTTGTAGATGTGAATGAGGCGCGGCTCGCGCTCCACCTCGATGCCTTTGCGCGCCAATTTGTAAAGCGGCACCCCGTTTTTCTTGATGGCGGAAACCATCGGTGGGATTTGCATCTGGTCGCCGATGAAAGTGGTGGCGGATTCGTTGAGTTCGGCCAGCGTTATGGGTGGGACGGGCAGGGAGGCCACGAGCTCGCCGTCGGAATCGTAGCTGTCGGTGGTTTCCCCGAACTTCATCGTGCCTTCATAGACTTTGTCGTCGCCCATGAGTTTTTCCGAAAGCTTCGTGCCCCGGCCCAGGACGATGATGAGCAGGCCGGTGGCATTCGGATCGAGCGTGCCGCAGTGGCCGACTTTCTTGATGCGGAACTGGCGGCGAATGGCGTCCACGACGTCGTGGGAGGTCGGGCCGCTGGGCTTGTCAATGAGGAGGGCGCCGTCAAGCGCGGTCAATTCTTGCATGATAAAATCAATTGGCGGAAATAATGCCCAGCTTCATGGCCTTGTCGCAAATCTTTGTGCCAATTTTCTTTTTAAGAACTTCGACCTGCTGGAACCGCTCACCTTCCAGTCCGGCCGCGACGAGGCATTTCTTAACCTGCCACCAGCCCGCATCCCAATGCGCCACTTTGAATTTTGAAGTCGGCAGGTCTTTGAAATGGTTGAAGAAAGTTTGGTAAATATTACGGCCGGTTTTCAAGAGCGCCTCGCAGCCAGCATCCAGCTTTTGTTGCCCCAGCCATTCAGCGACAAAGCGATCTTTGGTGTCGGCCTTGAGCGAGCGGGTGATTTCAGAATCGGAAACCCCCCACTGCTTTACGACTGCAACTTTGAACGGGAAGAAGTGGTTCATGATCTGAAAGACTTTTCCTTTGTACGCCACGTTGCGCAACGAGGCGGTCTGATTCGAGTCCGCAAATAAACTCCACACCACGCAACGGCGGATGAAGCTCGCGCTCGGCTCGTCCTCCGGCTGCAAAAATTGATCGCGGTCATTGATCCAGGTCTTCTTCACGTTCTTACGGACAGCGTGAACCACCATCGCTTTGGTGAAGTTATCCGGCACGACGGACAACGCACCGGCACTGACGTACGGCCCGGAGAGCAGTGCGACGTTGTTGTAGTTCTGCACATCGTTGCCCTTGCACATCAGCGACCCTAGGAACCCTTTTGCCACCCGGTCGCGGACATCCGTGTTGCCACCTTTGACGGAAATGGCGCTGCCGAGCGGCGGAAAAATCTGTGTTGCGTTTGGGCGGTCAATCCACTTACTCAAGAAGCGGTCGCGGTGTTCGGAGACGAGCAGCTTGTGACCGATTTTGCTGGTGTCGTCGTCCAGCACCATGACTTCCAGCTTTTGGTCTTCCAGCCTTTTCTTTTTCCGCAAATCCCAGACGAGGAAGCCGATGGGGAATGGATTCGCCGCCTGCGTGCCGGAGAAGTTTGCCGATGAAAACACGAAG
>JANYBF010000601.1 GCA_025360895.1 Verrucomicrobiota bacterium | reverse complement strand
CACCCGTAGGTGTCTGGACCGTGTCTCAGTTCCAGTGTGGCTGGTCGTCCTCTCAGACCAGCTACCCGTCTTAGCCTTGGTGAGCCGTTACCTCACCAACTAGCTGATAGGCCGCGGGCTTATCGAAAAGTGTCAGGCCTTACGGTCCCCGACTTTAAGTGCCAGAGGATGCCCTCCGGCAATCACATCCGGTATTAGCTCGCCTTTCAGCAAGTTATCCCAGACTTTACGGCAAATTACCCACGTGTTACGCACCCTTGCGCCACTCCCACTACCGAATATTGCTACCCAATAGTGATCGTTCGACTTGCATGTCTTATCCACGCCGCCAGCGTTCGTTCTGAGCCAGAATCAAACTCTCCGTATAACACGTTAGTTCAATTCCTGCCCGATGATTAATCGGGCGAATTGCAATTTAAAACTCTCCAAACCAAAGCTACTAACAGCCTCAGCTTGAAGGGGCTCTTACTTATCGCACAATTCAATTTTCAAAGAGCAGCCGGGTGTTACCACCCAAAATTTTCAGCTGCAATCTCAAATCTGATTTCCCTTTTAGGGGACAAAAATCCCGAGTGCCGAATTACGTTTTTCAACTCGGCATCTCAGATTCGAGTTACTGGAGCGCAGAGACTATTTTCTCCTGCACCGACTGTCAACAGGTTTTTGTTTTCAGTCTCACTTCATTTGTCGTGAAGCGAGGGACAAATTATCAGTCGCGAATGATCGCGCAAGATTTTTCTCAAAAAATTTTAGGTGAGTATTCACCTCATGAAATCAGGCGATTTCCCTGTTCGCGGGATTTAGCAACGAATAACTCGATGCTTTTCCCACGACCAACCATCAACCTGATTGCCAATCTTAAAGCTCAAAAAAATTTAACTCCATCACCGCCATCACCGGTCGCAAGCATCCTCGAAGTGATCCAAACGGGAATCGGCGACGCTCCACCTCATGCCCACCCAGGTTCCGCATAATAATCTGGTTGTGCTTCGCGATCCTGTCGCAGGCAAAGGCTCTCGGCGGCTTCCCCCAATCTCGAATATTAAAAAGCCCCGCGAACCCGTTCCTGAATTCCGTGGCCCATCGTGTGCTCGGATAACGGCATGAGTACGCTAGTTTTTAAAGTCAACGAGAAGAGTGGCGAGTATGTTAAGCTGGCTCTAATTCCCGCCAACCATTCGGAACAATCGCACTTTGGCCCGCTGGACAGCGCCACCGTGGGGTTCTTTCTCCTCTGTGTGAGCGGGCTGATCTACCTACTGCTCCAAATTTAGCTCCGAACTGCCCGCCCGGTTCGTCTTATTGCAGCCCACGCTGCTTTGGTGACAGAACCGGGACCGGAGCGGATGGCGTTGCGTTGGTTTCATTGCGAAATGCTGAACGCAGAAACCAGTGTCGCTTCAGACCCTGTACGAAATCGTCAGCACCCACCACCGTCTTGGAAATCGAGCCAAGCAGGTTCGTATTGGCCTGAACTTGAGCGTTAAGATTGCTCGTAATACCCGCGAGGTTGTCGAGCGAACGGATGAGGTTTTCCGTCAGCAACGTCAGGTTCGTATCGGCGTTCGCAAGCGCGTGGTTTGCGTTCCCCAAAGTTGAATCAAGATTGCGCTGACCGTTCGTGCCGAGCACCCACTCACCCAGCGCTCCCGCGCCCTGCAACTGCGCGGTGAGGTGGGCGAGGTTTGAGGATGCGGGTTGCGCGTTGAGCGCAACAAGATTGAGATTTGACGTGAGATTTACGCTGTTAGAAAGTGCGCGCGCAATCTGATTCGTGAGGCTGAGAATGTTTGGTAACGCCTGTTCCACCACATCCACGAGTTTTTGCAGTCGCTCGGTGACGGCAGGCGCTTCATCAGCCACCAACCAGTAAACATTTGCTTTCGGGTCCGGTTTGGGAACGAACTTCACATAACTGCCTTCCTTGTCATCCCAGACAGCTGTGGCCGCTTTTCGCTTTTCAGCTTCATCAAAGGCAGGAAACTTTACGACCCCGAGCAACCGGAGTCGGGCGAGGGTTTCTTTTTTCAACGGCGTGAGCGCCTTGACCAAAAGGTTTGTCCCACTCTCGTCGTAAACATCCTTGGCCAGCAGCCACTTTTCCTCTGCGGATGACTGTTCGGCTTCGATCAGTGTCAGTTCATGAAGCGGATAAAAACTATAAGTCGCATGGCCACCCGTGCCTTTTGTCACTTCGAGCACGCGTTTGCCGAGAAAATCCGCCTCCACCTTCGCTCGCGATCCTTCCGTCCAGAGGTAACCGTAATCCGGCTCTTTAATTTCAAATTCGATATACACACTGTAATCAAAATAATCCGGTGGCATGGGCTTGATATCCGTGATCTGTCCCACCTCAAATCCCATTAGCATTACTGGATCGCCCACGCGCAGACCGGTTGCCCGGTCAATCATCGTGAAATACGGCACGCGCTTCTTAAACCAGCCCTTGCGCTTGGCTGTGTTGTGCAGGTAATAGACAAAGCCAAAAATCAGCAACGCGGTCGCCAGCAGGATAAACCACCCCACCGCGCGCTCCATGCGGTTGAGGCGTGTGCGCAGTTGCGGGGTCAAATCTTGTAGAGCCATCGCTTACTTGATTGTGTCAGCTTGCACTCGCCTCGGGCAAACAGTTTCCAATTCCGCCAGAGAGGTCCATCGCCTGGCATTATTCACTCAACAATTCTTGAACTACATTTTCCTTCGAATCTTCGGCCGCACGCCAATCGCCCAGCACGATCAACCGCCGGTTTGACAAACAAGCCACGCGTCCGGTATATCGGCGCCAGGGTCGCAGATCGTCCGCTGTAACCACAAGGGTCACTGGTTTGCCGCCCACGATTCCGTGCCCGCGTGAAAGTTGATCGAGGAATCCCAACCACCAAGCCGTGTGCCGCCCATCCAGTCCTGTCAGCGGGCTGTCCAAGAGCAACACTTCCGGTTGCAACGCCAATGCCCGCGCCAGTCCGACGCGCTGGCGCCAGCTTCGACCCACATTGGCGGGCGTGCTGTTTGCCCACGGAACAAGTTCGGTGATTTCCAAAAGCGATCGGACGCGCAACTCAATTTCATCCACTGACAAATGTCCATGATAACGCAACGGCAATGCGATGTTTTCCGACACGGTCAATTGTCCGAGCAACTGTCCGCCGTCGAAAACAAATCCGAGCTTTAACCGATGCGCCATGCGCGATTCTTCAAAAATTGGCATCCGTTCGCCGAGAAAATCATACCCACCGCTCGCTGGTGACGATAATCCGCCGACGGCCATCAGGAAATCCGTCTTGCCGGAATGTTGCGGCGAACCAACGACCCAGAACTCACCCGCCTTCACCGTCCAATTCACGCCTTCGGCCACAATTACGTCAGGGTTCTTCAACGAAACTACGGTTACCCCTCTCATTTCGAGGACGGGAATTTTGGGGTTGGCGGGGGTCTCGCTCATCAGGCGGCCAGGTAAAGAATGATAAAGAGTGCGTCGAGCAGGATGCAGGCGACGGTGCTTTGCCCCACAGCCCGCACGGTTGCGCGCGAAATTTCATTCAGTTGCAACGGCTGCGCCAGCCCGTGGTAACAGGTGACAATCGCGATGATGAAACCGAAGGCGCACGTTTTGAGTGCGAGCAAGGCGAAATCCATGTAGCCCAGGGCGCCGGCCAGTTGTCGAAAATAATCGCCGGGCAACAACGGCACCTCCTGAATGAATACCCACAGGTAGCCGCTCACCAAAGTGCCCAGGATCAAATAAACCGTGAGCGAAAAAACTCCCACGGCCATCCCGGCCACCCGCGGCACGACGAAATAATGCACCGGATCAATCCCCAGTGCTTCAAGTGCTTCAACTTCACCCATTGCCCGTGCTGTTCCGAGTTCAACCACGTTCGCCGTGCCGACGCGCGCTAGGACCAGTAACGCCGTCAGCAGTGGGCCAATTTCGCGCACCACCACGATGACCATGATGTTGCCGAGCCAATTGTTCGCCGCTTCGACCCGGGTGAGCCACGAAACGGTCTGACCGATGACGAGAAACCCCAGTGCGACGGCGGCAAAGAAAAACATTGGCAGGAGTTGCACACCAGCCCGGTGGATCTCGCGCGCGATCAGAGGACGAATGACCGGTTGGGCCACCCGGAAGTTGCGCAGCAACACACCCAGCGTGATAAGAGCGAAGGCGCCAACCCCATGCAGCGCCAGGAGAAAGGCAAAGACCTGACGTCCGACGAAGTCCGAGTAAAATCGCGGCAGCTTCCATCGCTTCCGCGCCCGCGACGGCGGGGCGGCGAAAGTGGTTGAGCCAGCTTCCTGCATGACCAGAGCGTAACGCGGAAGCACTAAGGGTCAATTCGCGACTCGCCTTCGTTTGCTCTTAATCTTAATCTTCATCCTAATCTTAATCCCTCGACCGGGAAGATTAGGATCAAGACTAAGATTACGATTAAGAACCGAAGCCGAACACATGGCGAAGAACATTGTATATTTCGACCTCGAAACTCAGAAGTCAGCCGACGAAGTTGGTGGCTGGAACAACATCAGCAAGATGGGTCTGAGCGTCGGCGTGACGTATAGCACCGCGCGCAGCGAATACCGCATCTTCGGCGAGAAGCAAGTGGGCGAACTGATCACGGATTTGCAGCGCGCCGATCTGGTCGTCGGCTTCAACGTGTTGCGCTTCGACTATGAAGTCCTGCATGGCTACACGCCGTTCGATATGAGCCAGCTTCCCACCCTCGACATGATGGTTGACCTGGCAAATACGCTGCAACACCGCCTCTCGCTCGACTCGATTGCGACCGCGACCTTCGGCGTGGAGAAAACGGCG
>JANYBF010000534.1 GCA_025360895.1 Verrucomicrobiota bacterium | reverse complement strand
GCCGCGTCGAAGATTGTGTCTTCGGTCATCGCTTCCTCCACCGGCACGATTGCGCGTTTGCCGAACGCCTTGTGATAACCCGCGCCCTGGTGTTCGACCCACAAAACGCCGCCGGGACATCGCCCTTCGGTGATGGCCTCGTTGATCGCCGCATCCATCTCGGACAACTTTTCGGGGTGCAACGAGGGTGGGTTGGTTTGACCCATGGAATTCCATACGAGTGCGAGTAAGCACCAACTGGCGGCGAAGGATCGCGCGGCGCGGCGGAAAGTGAATGGGGCAGACTTCATGTTTCGGCCCGGAGAATTAAACGAGCGCGCAGGCATTTGCAATAGCCGGACTTGGGCAAATTGAACATTGCGCTCCCTTGTCGGGTCTGGATATATGTCCCGCCAATCTATCCACCGCGAAGGAAAGCGGATGAGAGCGGAACAAATGCAAAAAGTTTTAACGCAAATTTTGAGACGCTCTCGATTGTTACTGTTGTTTTTCGGAATCACCGCCAGTGGTTCCTTCACCAATGCGCGGGCCGCGCTGCAATTCGACGTTTTCCTCGGCTACGACGGCACGGTGCGCGAAGCGAGCTGGTTTCCGATCGTTTGCGAAATCAAGAATGATGGTCCGCCGTTTAGCGGCGTGATTGAGGTCACCCCCGCGGGTTATGGTAAAGGGAATACCCAACGGTTGCCGGTGGAATTACCGACCGGCACCCTCAAGCGGGTGGTGATTCCGGCGTTCGCGGCGAGCCGCTATCAAACTCTGTGGGACGTGCGGCTGCTCGATGAACGGGGCAAAGTGCGGCAGGAACAGGTCGCGCTCCGGCCGCAACGCCAGATCGGGTGGGAGATCAAAATGATTGGTTCGCTTTCCCGCACCCCGTCGGGTGCGGCGACTTTGCTGCCGATCAAGCGCAACCAACCGGATACGCAGCCGGTGGCGGCGCGGTTTCAGCCGTCCATTTTCCCCGACAACCCGCTCGTGCTGGAAGCGCTGGATGCGATCTATCTCAACTCCGAAGTGGCGGTAAATTTGCGCGCGGGCCAGATCAATGCGCTGTTGGGCTGGGTGAACGCGGGCGGCCATTTGATCGTGGCGTTGGAACAGGTGTCGGACATCACAGCGTCGCCTTGGCTGCGCAAGTTGCTGCCCTTTGAGCCGAAGGATATGGCGGGCGTGGCGAAACATCCCGAGCCCGAGGACTGGTTGCGCGCTGGTGAAGGCGTTGCGGTCACTCTCCCCGGCAGCCCGCGGCGCGGGCAGGTGAAACAGGGCCGCCCGGGGGTGCAAAGTCAGGACGCAGCGATAACAGATCCGATCCTGCGCAGTCCCTTTGCGGATTTGCCGGTGGATGCGGCCTTCGAAACGGCGGAACTCCGGGTGGTCACTGGCGTGGTGCGCGATGGCGACGTTGTGTTGGCGGCGGGCGACGTCCCGTTGATTGTCACGGCGAATCGAGGGCTGGGCCGGGTGACGGCGCTGACGTTCAGCCCGGAGCGCGAGCCGTTCAAGTCGTGGAAGAATCTGACGACGTTCTGGACGCGGCTCGCCGAAGTGCCGGCAGCCTTGTATGCTACGACGGATTACACCGGAAGCTACGGTCAGAGTGCGGACGGTATTTTCGGCGCGATGATTGACAGCCGCCAGGTCCACAAGCTGCCGGTGGGCTGGTTGCTCGCATTGTTGCTGGTGTATCTGCTCGTCATTGGTCCGTTCGATCGCCTTTGGCTCAAACGGATCAACAAGCCGATGCTCACTTGGATCACGTTTCCGGCCTACGTGCTTTTCTTTTCGGGCCTCATCTATTTCATTGGCTACAAGTTGCGGGCCGGGGAATCCGAGTTCACCGAGCTGCATGTGGTGGATGTGTTGCGCAATGGCGACCGCGCCGAGCTGCGCGGGCGCACCTTTATCTCGATCTACTCGCCGGCGAATACGAAATACCCGCTGGCCAGCGATCTGAAGTTCGCGACGTTCCGCGGCGAATTCATGACCTCGGGTGGCGGACAAAACTCCGAGGCGGCAACGATTCTGCACACGGGCGATAATTTCCGCGCTGAAGTCTTCGTGCCGGTATGGACGAGCCAGCTTTACGTCAGCGACTGGTGGCAGCCGGGGACGATGCCGTTTGTGGTCACGCTTCAATCCGTCGGTGAGGACTGGCAGCTCACGGTGCAAAACCTGACCGACCACGCGGTCACCGCGGCGCAACTGGTCGTGGGCGACACAATTTTCCCCATTGGCGAACTGGTGGCCGGCCAGACCAAAACGCTGAAGCTGACGAAAGCGAGTGGCACGCCGCTCGCGTCATTCGTGCGCGCCAATGCGCCGAATTATCTTTCGCAAGTCCAGCAGCGGCAGAACGCTTTTGGCGCGCGTTCCGGCGGGCAAATCAATGATCTGCCCAATGCGAGCATGGTGGCGTCGTTCCTCGGGCGCATGGGTTCGGAGCCGAACGGGCAGAATTTCGTCGCGCCGCCGGGCTTGGATCTGTCCGCGGTGGTCGCCCATGGCAACGCGGTGTTGCTCGCGTGGTCGCCAGACACGTCACCCGTGTCGCCGGTGAACCAGGTCAAATCCAAGCGCGCCGCGGCCAATACGCTATGGCGGGTGCCCATTGCCGTTGGGCAATGAGTCTAAAGTCTGAAGTTTAAAGCCTAAAGTCAGGCGCGGGAGGCCCGTCTCGTCCACGGGTAGGAGAAACATTATGAACAAGATTGAAAAGTTCGAAGACATTGTCGCCTGGCAAAAGGCGCGAATATTGACCCAACAGATTTATGGGTGCTCCAAGGTGGGGGCATTTGCGCGGGACTTTGGTTTGCGCGATCAAGTACAACGCGCTTCGGTTTCAACCATGGCCAATATCGCCGAGGGATTTGAGCGTGGTGGCGACAAAGAGTTCATTCAATTCCTCTCCATCGCCAAGGGTTCTTGCGGCGAGGTGAAATCGCATCTTCACGTGGCGATGGATCAAAGCTACGTGAGCGAAGAGCAATTCACGGGACTGTACCAGCAAGCCGATGAGGTCAGCCGTTTGGTGGCGGGATTCATGGGCTATCTCCAACAATCCAATGTGCGCGGTCACAAGTTCAAACGCCCGAACGAAGACGACTTTAGACCTTAAACTTCAGACTTTAGACTTTTTATGAGTGACGCTCCTCCTCTTCCCGCGGTCCAAACCTTCGGCCTCACGCGGCTGTATGGTCCGATGACCGCGCTGTCGAATCTTGATCTGACGGTGAACCAGGGCGACCTGTTCGGCTTCATCGGCTCGAACGGTGCGGGCAAGACGACCACGCTCCGCATCCTCGCCACCTTCCTCGCGCCGAGCGCGGGGCGGGCGGTGATTCTCGGTCACGATGTGGTCAAGGACGCGGACGCGGTGCGACATGTCATTGGTTACATGCCGGATTTTTTTGGTGTGTACAAGGACATGGAGGTGACGGAGTACCTGGATTTCTTCGGTGCCTGTTATCGCATTCCCTCGGCGCAACGCGAGAAGACGGTGAATGACGTGCTGGAATTGGTTGGTCTCACGGAGAAAAAAGGCGCGCTCATCGGCGCGTTGAGCCGCGGGATGCAGCAACGGCTCGGGTTGGCGCGCGTGCTGATTCACGATCCGCAACTGCTGTTGCTCGACGAACCGGCCAGCGGCCTTGATCCACGGGCGCGCATCGAGATGATGGAAATTCTTCGCGAACTGCAACGGCTCGGCAAAACGATCATCATCAGTTCGCACATCCTCAGTGAGCTGGAGAGCATCTGCAATCGCGTGGCGATCATCGAGAAGGGCCGGTTGATCTACGCCGGGCCGGTTCAGGGCGTGCGTGATCAAATGTCGTCCGGTCGCGTGGTCTGGGTCCGTGTGACGAGCGACACGGATCAGGCGGTAGCGCTGCTGAAAGGACTTCCCGAAGTGACGGAAGTCACGCCCCTTGATCACAAACTGAAAATCACGCTGGCCGGTCACGATACCGACCACAGCCTCATCGCGGATGCGCTGGTGCGGGGCGGCGCGAAACTCATCGAGTTGCGCGAGGACGAGATCGGGCTGGAGGAGGTCTTCCTGCGCGTGACCCGCGGCGATACGCAATGAACGGACAGAAGGCAGAAGGCTGAGGTCGGAAGGCGGAAGGCAGAAGGTGATGGCAACGATTTGCTTTAGGGTTCCTCGAAGGAAGGATGATTATGGCGGAATTGATACGATCATTTC
>JANYBF010000571.1 GCA_025360895.1 Verrucomicrobiota bacterium | reverse complement strand
GCCGGCGTACACGGCGGCGTCGCTGTTCAGCACCTCGAGCCATTGGCCGGGGCGCGGCAGGCCGATGCGGTATTGCTGGCGGGTCACGGGGGTGAGATTCAAAATCACCACCACCTCGCTCACCCGGTCCACATCCCGCCGCACAAAGGAGATGACACTGTTCAAATTATCCGACGCATCAATCCACGAAAAACCGTCCGGTTCGAAGTCGGCTTGCCACAAACCCGGTTCGGCCAGGTACAATTGGTTCAAGTCCGCCACGTATTTTTGCACCCCCGGGTGATACGGGCCGGCCTTCAGCAACCACCACTCCACTTCGCCGTTGGCGTTCCACTCGCCGCTCTGGCCGAGCTCGCCGCCCATGAACAGCAGCTTTTTGCCGGGGAAAAGCCATTGATAGCCGAGCAGCAGGCGCAGGTTCGCAAAACGCCGCCAGTCGTCGCCCGGCATCCGGCCCAGCAACGAATGTTTGCCATGCACCACTTCATCGTGCGAGAGCGGCAGGATGAAATTCTCGTGATGATGATAAATCATCGCGAAGGTGAGATCGTTCTGGTGATATTTGCGATGCACCGGATCGCGCTTGGAATATTCCAGCGTGTCGTGCATCCAGCCCATGTTCCATTTGAACGAGAACCCGAGGCCGCCGAGATATGGCGGGCGCGTCACCTGCGGCCAGGCCGTGGACTCCTCGGCAATGGTCATCACCCCGGGAAACTCCGTGTGCACCAGATGGTTGAACTGCTTGAGGAACGCGATCGCTTCCAGATTCTCGCGCCCGCCGTACTGGTTGGGAATCCACTCGCCCGCCTTGCGCGAATAGTCGAGGTACAGCATCGAGGCCACCGCGTCCACGCGCAGGCCGTCAATGTGAAAGCGGTCACACCAGAACAACGCGTTGGCGATCAAGAAATTCACGACCTCATGCCGGCCGTAGTTGAAAATCAACGTACCCCAATCCTGGTGCGCGCCTTTGCGCGGGTCTTCGTGTTCGTACAGCGCCGTTCCATCGAACCGCGCCAACGCCCAGTCGTCCCGTGGAAAATGCGCGGGCACCCAATCCACAATTACCCCGATGCCCGCCGCATGCAGCTCATTGACGAGAAACTGAAAATCCTCCGGTGATCCATAGCGACTTGTCGGTGCGAAAAAGCCGGTGATCTGATAACCCCACGACGGATAGTACGCATGTTCCGCCACCGGCATGAATTCCACATGCGTGAAACCCATTTGCTTCAGGTAAGCGATGAGCGGTTCGGCGATGCCGTGATACCCCAGGGATTCACTCTTGCATTTTTTGCGCCACGAACCCAGGTGTAATTCGTAAATGCTCACCGGCGACCGCAAGGGATCGTTCGCGCGCCGCTGCTTCAGCCACTGGTCATCCGTCCACTTAAACTTGCGATTGTTCCAGACGATGGCGGCGTTCTTCGGCGCGACCTCGAAGAACAACCCGCACGGATCGGTTTTCAACCGGATGCGGTTGTCATGGTCGCGGAGTTCAAATTTGTAATGCGCCCCCTCGCCCACACCCGGCAAAAAAATTTCCCAAATGCCGGACGATCCGAGCGAGCGCATCTGATGCATCCGGCCATTCCAACCGTTGAAATCGCCGACCACGCTGATGCGCTGGGCGTTCGGGGCCCACACCGAGAAACTCGTCCCGGCCACCCCCGCCACCGTGCGGAGTTGCGCGCCGAGTTTTTCATAAAGCCGTCGTTCGTCGCCCTTGCCGAGGAGATACAAATCTTCTTCACTCAATGTTGGCAGAAACGCATACGGATCGCGTTGCCGCTGCACCGCCCCGGAACCGTCGGAGACGACCAGTTCGTAGGGGTAAACCTGTTTTGCGGTCGGAGTAACGCCCTCGAAGACACCTTCTTTCTGGTGAATGCGTTGCAGCCCGAACGGCGGCGGGCCGTTTTTCTCCAGTGAATGAACCTCCACTTTTCCTGCCAGCGGCAGGAACGCACGCACCACCACTCCAGAACCGTCAGTCAGCGGGTGCATGCCCAGAACCGCGTGGGGAGAACGATGCTTCAGTTCGACCAGCCGTCGCAGTTCTTCAGGCGAAAGGATCATTGTGCGGCGAGATTAGCGGACGCCGGAGTAAAAGGGAAATCTTTCCGACGCCGGCTAACCAGGGCCGTGTCGGAGTCGTGGAGGCTTTGAGTCCAAGCGGGTCCTGAAACAAAACGCCTTTTACATGTCAAAACTCTTTAGAAATGTCCCCTTAAGAATTCAGGAGAAAATGTCCCCTTGGTTGCTTGTTGTTTTCCCCACCCCCCAGGCGCTCCGCGCGCCGGCGGGCCAGTGCCCCGCGCCCACTCCCAATCATCTGCTTCCGCCACGGGTGCGTCGCCGCCGGTTGGTTTTCCTGACGTGGCCGGTGGCGTTGCCGGC
>JANYBF010000471.1 GCA_025360895.1 Verrucomicrobiota bacterium | reverse complement strand
CTTCTTTGAGGCGCGGCAGTTGGTCCACGCCAGAATTCACCGCATCGGAGCCGGCATAAATGGTATGCACCTGGCCGATGGCGCCGGCTTGAACCCATTCGACGAAATCGCGGATCGAACCAAACGAATGTCCCTGATTGCCCAGTTGAGTCACCACTTTGGATTCGCGGGCCGCTTTTATCAAAGCCCGCACTTCGCCCACCGAATGCGCGAGCGGTTTCTCGCAATAGACATGCTTCCCGTGTTGGATGGAGGCCATCGCGGCCACCGCATGAGTGTGGTCCGGGGTGGCTACGAGGACGGCATCGAAACTGGCGGCCGTCGTATCGAACATTTTTCGGAAATCCTTGAACTGTTTCGCCGCCGGGAATTTCTTAAACGTGGCGGCGGCGTGCCGCGAGTCTACGTCGCACAATGCGACAATGTTGCAGTGCGGCGCCAACCCCTCGATGTCATCCCGGCCCCGGCCGGCCGCGCCGATGACTGCCAGGTTGATCTTGTTGCTGGGGGCGGTCTGGCCGTCAGCGCCCAGAACGTGGGACGGAACAATCATGGGCGCGCTGGCCAGAAAAGCGGTGGTGGCGGAAGCGCGGCGGAGGAACTGGCGGCGGTTGAGGGCGGAAGGGGTAACGGGTTTGGCGGAGTTCATAAATGAATTCGGTGATCGGAGCTTGGGGTTAGACGCAAGGCAGTTCCTGTTTCCGGGTGATGTGCTTTTGCGGTGTGCTCAATCAAGGTGAAATTAACTTTCTCCGGGTAAACGACAAGCGTTTTCCCACGCGCTGATTCGAGCGTGCCTTGAAGGAGTTCAACGACAGCCGCAAAGCTTGGTCCCGCTCATCGCATCGAAGAATCTACGTCGGAAGCAGGCTTCGTCGGCTGCCCCCGCTTTCCCGCGCGCCTCACGGCGAGCGGAGGCGATAAAAACGACCGGGATAATTCGTCCACTGCGGGTCGCTGAAATAGATTAAGCCGTTCGTGAGAGTGCAATTTTGCAACGGAAACCAGTTCGAGTTAGCGAGGTTCGTAGAGGCTTCCACCACGATGGGGATGTTGGCAGTGCCAAAGATGTTAAATCCGAATTGATTCGTCCGCACGCCAAAATTGGCGTCACTGGTCTGCGCGTGCGGATTCCAGAGCTTGGTTGGACGACCGCCATACGTCGGCCCCCAACCCGTGTCACCGGGCAAATAATAGACCGTTGCTTTAGTGTTGCCAGAGAACAAAAAACCATTGTTGCTCGGGGGCTTTCCGTTGAAAAAGACTCCTGTCAGGTTTACGCAGAAATTAAAGGCCGAAGTCCCAAAACTAACGACGCTGCTTGGAATCGTCACATTGTAAAGACTGATACAGCCGGAGAACGCAGAGTTTCCGACGTTGGTAACGCTGTTGGGGATTGTGACATAACTCAAGTGGGTGCAACCGGAGAACGCGGAGACTCCGAGGCTGGTGACGCGACCGGGAACGGTGAAGCTTTTCAGGTTGGTGCAAGATTGGAAGGCCCCCCAACCCGATACTGGTGATACTGTTGGGCAGCGTGATGCCGACTAGCTTGGCGCAGGCTTGGAAAGCCCCTTGGCTGATGTTAGTAAGGCTGTTGCCGACCGTGATATGAGTCAGATTGGCGCAAGACTGGAACGCCGAAAGGCCCATACTGGTGACACTGTTGGGGATCGTAGCATCTGTCAGGAGCCGGCAGAATGCGAACGAAGTACTGCCGATGTTGGTGACGCTGTTGGGAATGGTATAGCTGCCAGCCTTACTCCCCGGACATTGGATAAGTGTGGTCTGGGTCTTGTCAAACAAGACTCCATCCACACTGCTATAAAATGGATTAGACACCTCCACCGTAATTCCAGCCAAGTCGGTGCAGCCAGCGAACGCGCTACTTCCGATGCCAATAATGTTGGAGGAAATCGTAATGTCGGTCAAACCGACGCAGTTTTGGAACGCGTAGCTTCTGATGTTGCTCACCCCGTCGGGAATGATGTAGTCGTCTCCCCCTTTGCCGGCGGGATATTGGATAAACATGGTCTGGCCTTGGTTGAATAAAAGGCCATCCACACCGCGATAAACCGGGTTGAGCGCATCCACTGTGATTGCGCCAAGTGCGGTGCAGCCAGCGAACGCCCCGTCCCCGATGTTGGTGGTGTTGCTAGTGTAGTCCGTCAAACAGAATGTAACTTATCGAGTTTTGAGCGCCCGCGTTTTACTTTTTCGAGGATGTCCGTTGCGCGGGCGGTCCAAATCCACGGTTTGGGATGGGCATTGTGAACGGCCAGATACTCCTCAAT
>JANYBF010000452.1 GCA_025360895.1 Verrucomicrobiota bacterium | reverse complement strand
GCCGGGCCGCCGCATGGCGACGGACAGCAGGCGATTGGAATGGAGCGCATCGGCGAGCATTTGCCGGTAACGGGACTCAAAAATGTACAGCGGGAGCAACGCCTGGGGGAACAACGTGGCGTTGGGCAGCGTCATCACGGGCACTTCACTCGGCAAATCCATGGGGACAATGTAGGAAACAAACGCGCGGGTGCAAGTTTACTGCAACCCGCCCAGGCTGACTGAAGGGTTCCCCTCATGCTTTTTGCTCGCCTTGCTTCGGAATGTTTCAATCGCTGAGAAGTATGTTTCGCGAAACCGGCGCGCCATTGTTTCGGGCGAAAGATACGAACGCATTTCTGCCAGAATTTGGGGTTCAACGGTGCCATTTCGAAACATCGGATGGGCACAAGCCGTCCGAATGGCTTGCGCCAATTCTTCCACACTGCCTGGTTCACACAACACTCCGTTTCGCCCGGGGTGGACGTAGTCGGGAATACCACCAACGCGGGTTCCGATCACCGGCACACCGGCCACCACCGCTTCTTTTACAGCGTTGGGGCTGACATCAGCGCGCGAGGCACAAATTGCCATCGTGGCGCGGCTCAATTCATCGGCCACTTGCACATGGGTCAGGTTGTGTTTGAATTCAATCCCTGGCCATAGCTGCTGAGAAACGGGCTGAATATGCTCCGCCAGTTCGGGGTCCAGTCGCCCCACGACGATCAACTGAAACTTGATTTCCTCTTTTATCAGGTCCAGCGCCCGCAACAAGATGTCGCCTCCTTTGCGATAATCCAAAGCTCCAACAAACAGGAAACGGAATGGCCCAGTTTGGGGTTTGCGCGCGACCGAATGAAAGACCGGATCAGGGGCATGTTCGATTTGCTCAACGCGCACTTTGGAATAACGCTCCTTGAGCCAATTAACGGTGAACTTTGCTTCCGTCGTTACCACCGGAGCATGGGGCAAAGACATCCGCTCGATGATGCCCGCGATTCGCACGATCCACGGAAAAGGCACAACTTTCTCATACCAAGAGATCAGGCCTTGGATGGTAATGACCCGAGGATAACCCAGGCGGTTGGCGACCAATGCCGCGCCTTGCTCCGTGCCCCAGGCATGCACCACATCCGGTTTGATTTTTTTCAAGACCCGCCAAATGACAAACGTATCGAGCCAGAAGAGGGAAGGCGCCCGCATCCCGCCCGGAACTTTAATTAAATGAAACGTAACGCCCCGGCGTTCAAAAGTTAAATCGCGTTCAAACTGCTTACGCAATACGACGACGTGCAGTTTGAGCGTGGGATCAAGAACAAATTGATCAAGCAACACGCGCTGCCAAGAGGCGGGGTGTAGCTTGGGAAGACGCCTCACCTCATCGGGGGCGTCCGGCAGCCACTCGACGGGGAAAAAGGAAAACCAAACCAGCTTGAGCGGCCCGCCCGGTGCCGGTGGTTTTTCCGCGTTATTGTTGGCAGCCATTATTCTGATTTTAGATGATTTATTGTATTGATGACGTTGTTAAGTGCGAGCGAGAAATGACAGCTATCGAAGCCGAAGGCTTGACGCTGGCACCGCCCCCTTCGATCATTCAAAAAAAGATTCAGTCCGATCGGACGCCATGACAACGAATACATCTGAACAGCTGAAACAAAAAGTTCATGACTTTTGGAATCGCCAAAGCTGCGGCGCGTATGCCAGCCAGGCCGAGAAGCACACAAAATCCTATTTTGAAGACATTGAAGAGTTTCGCTATCGAGAGCAACCTTACATCCATGAATTCGCCCAATTCACGCGTTATCACGGAAAAAATGTCCTGGAAGTGGGGTTCGGTGCCGGTACTGATTTTACCCAATGGTTGCGGGCCGGAGCCAACGCAACCGGCATTGACCTGACGCAGGAAGCGGTCGCCAATCTGACCCATCGGATTGCCGTCTATGGCCTCCCCCAGCCGAAGCAGTTTGGGGTTGGCAATGCTGAAAATCTTGAATTCCCCGCCAACACTTTTGATTTAGGCTACTCGTTTGGCGTCCTGCACCACTCGCCGAATACTGAGAAAGCCATCCATGAATTAGTTCGAGTGGTGCGGCCTGGTGGCGATGTCAAAATAATGGTGTACAATCGCCGTTGCGTCTGCGCCTTCAAATATTGGGTTAAATACGCCTTGCTAAGGGGAAAGCCTTGGAAAAGTTTTTATTGGGCGCTTTGGAATCATATGGAAAGCATTGGGACAAAGTCCTACAGTCGCCAGGAACTGAAAAAGATTTTTACCGCCCTCCCACTGCAAGACATTCGAATTCACACTTATGTCACCTCCGCTGATTACATGGCTTTTTCCGCGTTTAAGCCCCTAAATCTCTTGGTTCGCGCAGCCCTAGCCCTGGCCGGAAACCGGCAGATTTGGAGGCGGGAAGATTACCAATTTGCCAGCCCATCAAATCAAAAATCTCGAGCAGAGGTTGAATTTACTGGCAATCGGTTAGGATTGTTCGCTTGCATCTCGGCAACTAAACGGGCTGATAAATAAGCAACCTGCCCGGCTCGGCCAAGTGGATTCTGCGATGCTAGCGACGAACTGATGGCCAAGAAGTTCCTCGTCGCCTACGCAGCCGCCAGCGTGGTCGGATGTTGAGTCAGTTTCATGTAAAACCAATTCCGGGAGGAAGCTCATTCCACAGGTTTAAACAACCCTAGAACCGAGATACCATGGAATGGAAACATTTTCCGGAAGAGGCCGGTTTCCAGGCGGATGGTGGTTTTCATGCCGAGCAGTTTTTGGGAAATGTTGCTCAAGAACGGAAGCAGTGTGGCATCCGTGCCCCACTCGACGAGTTTCAAGCCGCAATGGTTTTCCGCCAAGTTTAGCAAGTGCCAGTGGTCCCACGACTGGAGGTGGCCCGAATTGACGCCGCCAAGATCAATGGTCCGTCTGAATGTTCGATGAAGGTAACGGAGGTTTGGGACGGCGATGACGACGTAAAGCCGGGCCATTCTGGCGAGGGCGCCGAGGACGGCTTTGGGATTGTCCACATGCTCCAGCACATGGAAGCAGGTAATCACATCGAAGGACTTGGGGCCAAATTGTACCAGCGGATTGGAGACATCGAGCACGGAAGTCTCACCATAGCAGCCCGCCAGCTCGACGCACTTGGGATCCGTGTCCGTGCCCTTAATTTTGAACCCGGCCTGGGTGGCGAAATTTAGCAGCTCGCCTCGACCACAGCCGTAATCCAAGAGGGTTTTTCCTTTTGGTTCACAGTGTTTCAACAATAGTTCCAGCCCGCGCCGTTTCCAGAGGGTTTCGTAATAATGGAAACGATCCGTCTTCTCGTTGATCTCGTAAGGAAGGTGTCGAATGCTCATAACCTCATTTTCCGCGCCGGCGCTCATACTCCGCCAGCAACCGGTCGCCGTAGTCCAGCCAGGTGTTGCGGCGGGCGCCGACCTCATGGGCGGCCTGGCCCATGCACTGATTAAGTTCCAAGTCCGTGGCAATTCTGACCATTGCCTCGGCCAACAAATCAATCCGGCGTGGTGGCACCAGAAAACCCTGCACGCCGTCTTGAATGAGAGTGCTGGCGCCGCTTTCGTGCGTGGCAATGATGGGCAAACCAGCCCCCATGGCCTCGGCCAATACCCGGGCAAAACCTTCTTCCAACGAAGGGAGCACAAACGCCGTGGCGGATTGCAGCAGAGCGGCCAATTCCGCGTGCGCCATGTTCTCAATATGCTGGCAGGTATTTTTCCACTGGGGCCATTCCCGACGAAAATCGCATTTTACTTCACCCACGCACACCAGTTCCGCCCGGGGCAGCCGCGCCTTGACCCGCTCGAAAGCGCGAAACAGATACTGATGCCCCTTGCGCAAACAAACGGTGCCGACGCAGACAAATCGGGTTCGCGGCGGTGGAACCGAACGCGGTTTGAAGACGGACGTATCCACGCCGAACGGACTGACAAAGCATTTTTCTTCCGGGATGCCATTTTGCACCATCGTGTCCCGGACAAAGGTGGAAGGGCACAGCACCACGTCGGCGCGCTCCAATTCCTGATTCATTTGGCGGAAAATGTGCCGGGGCAACGGCACGTTTTCACCCGGGCACCACAGGTCGCACTCACGCTGCCAATAACCGTAAAGCGTGGTGGGGTGGGAGTTGGCGCAGTCCGCCACCTTCAAGGCGCCCACTTCATCCGCGCGATTGAACGCCTCGGTGCATAACCCGGTAATGGCCTGGACGACCTGAAATTTGGGGCAATCCGGTGACCGCAACTGCGTCCGCAACCAACGCTCATAAACCCCTTGAAAGAAATAAGTCGCCCGCTCGCTCCAAATCTGCGGCGTGCAATGATAAAATGGCTTCATCGTCAGATGATACGGCCAACATCGCCGATACTCACCCGGGGGCAGTTGGCTGTGATTCTTGTCCGCCATCCATAGTCCTGCCAACGCCCCCCGTTGCGAGAAAGCCCGGGCGGTCTTATCCAGATACCAAACGCGGGTGGTTGTAAGTAGGACTTGCATCGGACGGCAGTCTCAACTAACACCCCGCCGTGGCTCAAGATTTATCAGGCGTAGCATCTCCGCGAATCGCCATTGTGACCGGCGGCATGGACTTGGGCGGCACCACCACCTTCATGTGCAACTTTGCAGGAGAGTTGATCCGCCGCAACATTCCCGCCGCCGTCTTCAGCCTCTCGCAGGCCCATCCCCTGGCGTCGGACTTCAAGGGGCAACTGATTCCCGTGCATTGCGAAGATGAACGCTGCCACATCTTTGAAGATCGCCTGACTTCCCTCCTGCGGCGGTTAGCTCACTTCCGCCCCACCGTCGTCGTCGCGAACCTTTCGGCCACTTCCTTTGAGGCGCTTCGCTATGTGCCACGCGGGGTGTTTCGGGTCGGCACAGTGCAGTCCGCCGATGCCGGCTGGTATGCGACACTCCGGATTTACCATGCCCACCTGGACATGGTGGCCGCCGTTTCCGAAACAATTCAGGCCGATGTGCGGGCCATGTCGGAGTTTGCCAACGTGCAGGTCTGCTATTTGCCCTACGGCGTTCCCATGCCCGTAACTGAGACCAACGCGGTGGCGGTTACCCATCGGCCCCTAAGAATTCTGTACCTCGGACGGCTCGTCCAGGAACAAAAGCGCGTGTGCCTTTTCCCCATCATCTTGCAAAAGCTCAAGGAATCCGGCATCCCGTTTCATTGGACCCTTGCGGGCTCTGGTCCTGAACAACCTGCTCTGGAGGCTGCCATGAAAAGCAATGCGCCGGAACAAATTGTAACTTTCAAAGGTAAGATGGCCTATCGGGACGTTCCGGCACTACTGGCACAGCAGGATGTTTTCCTGCTCACCTCGGATTACGAGGGCCTCCCCCTAAGCTTGCTCGAAGCCATGGGGCAGGGTTTGGTGCCGGTGGTCAGCGATTTACCCAGCGGCATCCGGACGGTGGTGGATGAATCAAACGGCATTCGCGTAGCACTGGACCACCCCGCGGGTTACGCCGAAGCCATCGTACGATTGCATCACAGCCGGGACGAACTCCTGGCTTTGTCCCGCAACGCTTCTGCCCGTGTTCGGCAGGAATATTCGGTAAGCGCCATGACCGATCGTTGGCTGGCGGCGCTACCAGCGGCTCCTTCCGGAATTACCTGGCCCGAGCACTTCGCCATCCAGCCCATTCTCGCAGCTGCGAATCCTTGGCGATTTTCTCCGCCCGTACGCTGGCTCCGCCGGATATTGATCAAGTTCCGGAAGCCGGCCTGACCGGCTTGCGCGCCACGACCGTCCAGCCCAGCGTGAGAGCGTCGTGGTTGAGGTTTCGATCGCACCAGAGGAAAAATCGGTTGATCAACCAGTCCACGAGCTTCAACCGTGATGGTTGGACGTGTTGGATCACCTGCCCAAGAAAAGCATAAGAGCGCCCGCGACTGTATAACTTTTCCGTCTCCAGCCCGGCTTCCTTCACGATGTGCAAGAGACCGTCATAGGGATAACGGAAGAAATCATAAGGCACTTCATGGCGCGGCCAATACAAGGGCGTGCTGACGATAACATACCCGCCGGGCTTGACCACGCGACACATTTCACGAAAGGCGAGTTGTGGATCAGGAACGTGTTCCAACACTTCGGTGCTGACCACCGTGTCAAACGAATTGTCCGGAAAGGTCAGATCCAGCGCGGAACAGATCACATCGGGTTGCGAGCGATCCGACAGATAATCACAACCGACGTATTCCGTGGCACCGGCGAAAAATGTCTTTTGGTACGGTTTGCGACCGCACCCGACATCAAGCAACCTGCCCTTAACGTAAGGGACGGTCAGTCGCAGGGAATTTTCCAACATGACGACGGTGAGATAGGTCCGCGCCGACGGCGGCAGCGAGCATTCGGGCTTGCCAGGCAGTCGGTCCAACGGGTGTTGGGCGAGCGGGTAGGTACGCGTTCGGGGCATGATGGATCAATTGGTAGCACACTATTCTTTCGCCTGGATCATGTCAGGCTCAGGAAACGGCGCATATATTTGTCCATCGAGCTTGCATGTTCCTCCGCCGCAAAGCAACCCGAAGCGCCCGACTGTCCCGACTCTTTGAGAATGTCCTTTCATGGCCGCGATGAAAATGTCCCCCTGCGGCGGCAGTTGCGGTAGCAACTCTCGCCCAGAGGGGAACATTAACGATGAGTGGGAAGGAACGGCAACGGGTT
>JANYBF010000202.1 GCA_025360895.1 Verrucomicrobiota bacterium | reverse complement strand
CACCCCCGATCTCATCCGCCAGGGAGCCGAAAAATTCGGCAGCCAATGCATCGTCGTCTCGATTGACGCCAAACGCGTCGCGCCGGACAAGTGGGAGGTCTTTTCGCATGGCGGCCGGAAAAACACTGGACTGGATGCGGTCGAGTGGGCGAAGCGTGCGGTGGCGCTTGGGGCGGGGGAAATCGTGTTGAACTCGATTGACGCTGACGGCACGAAAGCCGGCTTCGATCTCGTTATCACCCGACGCATCAGCGAATCCGTGGGTGTGCCGGTGGTAGCCAGCGGAGGCGCAGGCAAACTCGAACACATGGCCGAGGTGCTGCTTGAGGGCAAAGCTGACGCCGTTCTTGCCGCGAGCATATTTCATTTCGGCACCTACACCGTCGGCGACGTGAAACAGTTTTTGGCAAAGCAGAATATTCCCATTCGCCTCTGATTTCATGGACGCGAGCAAAATCAAACCTGCGCTGGCCGACATCACCGCCGAGCAAGACCCGACCATCAAAAGTTTGAAGATGGCCTCGCTGTGCAGCGCGCTTTGGGCAGAGCGCGGTGTGGAACTGGTCGTGGTTGGCGGTTCGGCTATCGAGATTTTGACTGATGGCGCGTACGCGTCTGGCGATTTGGATATGTGCCACTCAACGAAAACGACCTTGCCCGGGAGCGAACGGCAGGAAGTCATGGGCTTACTCGGCGCGAAAGGCGGCCCGCGTAACTGGCAGGTTGCCGGAATGTATGTGGACGTGCTTGGGCGGTAGAAAGTTTTGCCCGCACGCCCTTCCGCCGGGTTGAAGCTCCTTACGGTGGCATTCTCGTGATGAAGCCGGAAGATTTGCTCGTCGAGCGCGTGTTGATGACATTTTATCTTGGAGAAAATCAAACGGCGCAAGATTGCGCCAAAAAATTAATCGCGGTCATTCTTGGCGGGGACCTGGCTGTGGATTGGAATGAAGTCCGAAGGGTTGCCAACTTGCCGGAATATCGTAACCTTTCAGAGTGCGTGAAACTGGTGAAAGAAGTCGCCGATGAACTCAAAGTCAAAAGTCCCCTGCATCCCGGTTGAAGGCTCAATCAGCTACGAAGACTGGTTGAAAGGCCGGCGTCATCGCCGCGAATTGGGTAATCGCGTCGCGCCTGAAATCATCCGGCGCAAAAGCAGTTCCAGCGATCAGCGGCTGAAAAAACTCTTCAACGGCGAACGCGGCCTGCCATTTACTCCGACCGAAAAACTCTGACACCGCAAACTCCATCGGCGATGTAAAACAGTTTTTGGCGAAGCAGAATATTCCCGTGCGAGTGTAACAATGTGAACGTGTGAAAAATCAGATCTGCTCTAAAGGACACCAGTCTAAAGGCACATCATTTCACGTCGGCTGCCTTGTAAACACGTACGTAGTCGATCAGGAATTTCTGCGGTAGCACGATGTCATCAATCGGCCCACCCCATTCGCCGCCCAAGGCGAAGTTGAGGATGAGATAGTGGGGCGCACGGAAGGAATTACTTTCGCCTTTTCCCGCCTTGTCCAGCAGGACGGTGTGGTACTTCTGGGTGTCGAAATAAAAATCAATCCGCTCAGGCGTCCATTCAACGGCATATACATGGAAAGCATCGAACGGCTGGTTCACTTCCAACCGGCCCTCATCGGACTGATGTTTGCCATGCACCGCATAATGGAGGGTGCCGTGGATGCCATTGGGTTCTTTGCCAACAAATTCCATGATGTCAATCTCACCACAGCGGGGCCAGCCGACCTGGGTCATGTTGGTGCCCAAGGTCCAGATGGCCGGCCAGACGCCCTTGCCGTGGGGAAGTTTCGCCCGCACCTCGATCCGACCGTATTGCCAGTCTGCCTTTTTCAGCGTAATGAGGCTGGCCGCCGTATATTCCACCGGAGCGTGGTTCTCCGGCGTGAAGTGTTCTTTTCGACATTCAATTACAAGATTACCGTGCTCGACCCGGGCATTTTCCAGGCGCGCCCGCGTGTAAAACTGGTGTTCACGGTTCCGGATGAAACCCATTTCATAATCCCATTTGGTTTTATCTGGCAGCCCATGGTAGTTAAACTCGTCTGCCCAGACTAATTTCCAGCCCTCCACCGCAAAGCCACGGGCCGACACAACAACCATCAGGATCGTGAACACGAGAGTTCTCATCGCTTGATGCCTTGGTCGTGAATCGTCATTGAAAGTCGGATGGTTAAGTCGATAAAGCTTCCGGACGCGACATTATTTCGGAGGTCAATTGCTGTCAAGGGTGGTTTTTGCGCAACCGGCAGCCTCACACACAAATGCCAATCAGAATCATCAGTTGCCGGGGTTCTCGTTTGACACCCCTTGCCGGAGAATTCATTTTTCAGCCATGGATTTTACTTACTCTCGTTGGTTCCCCATTGTGTTGTTGTCCTGCTCGAATGTCTTTATGACATTCGCGTGGTACGGACATTTGAAATTCAAAAGCAAGCCGCTGATCCTCGTCATTCTCGCAAGTTGGGGCATCGCGTTCTTTGAATACATCTTCATGGTGCCGGCGAATCGATGGGGAAATTCAGTCTATTCCGCCACGCAGTTCAAGATCATTCAGGAAATCATCACGCTCACGGTCTTTGCCGGATTTGCCATCCTCTACCTCGGCGAACGCATTCGGTGGAATCACATGGCGGCGTTTGTGTGCATCCTCGCGGCGGTGGCGTTTACTTTTCTGCCTAAAGAATAACCGCAGAGACGCAGACGCGCGGAGTTGAAAAATAACCGCGATTGCGTATTCTCTGCGTCTCCGCGCCTCTGCGGTGAAAATTATGAGCTTTTACGACCAACTGAAATTCGACGCCGCTGGGCTCATTCCCGCGATCGTGCAAGAACAGAAAACCGGCCGGGTGCTGATGATGGCGTGGATGAATCGGGCTTCGCTGGAGAAAACCGTCGCGACGGGCAAGACGCATTTCTGGAGTCGCTCGCGGCAGAAATTTTGGATGAAGGGCGAGAGCAGCGGCCACACCCAGACCGTGAAGGACCTCGCGTTCGATTGCGACGGCGACACGCTGCTGATTCAGGTCGAACAAGTCGGTGCCGCGTGTCACGAGGGTTATCAATCCTGCTTCTTCCGTTCCACGGAAGGCACGGGGGAGACGTTCAAGATCACTGAAGCTCAACTCGAAACCCCGGAGCAAATTTACGGGAAGAAATGATTGGTCGGTGGGGCGAGCGTCCTCGCGAGCCTCATCCGTCGAACT
>JANYBF010000449.1 GCA_025360895.1 Verrucomicrobiota bacterium | reverse complement strand
ATCGGAAAATAAAATCTGTTCCAACGTCATGAAGAAATACAACGTCGGCATCATCGGTTACGGTTGGGTGGCCAGCGCGCATATTCCGGCCATCAACGCCTCTCCGCTGGCCCAGGTCACGGCCATTTGCTCGTCCCGTCCGCTGGACGCCGCCGCGCTCAGTGCTCAATACGGCGGTGACATCACCGCCTACGACAGTCTCGACGCGATGCTCGCCAATCCGGACATCCACGTCGTCTCGATTTGCAGCTATCCGAATCAGCATGTCGCGCAGGTCATCCAAGCCGCCCGGGCGGGCAAACATCTCATCCTCGAAAAACCGCTAGGACTTTCGCTCAAGGAGCTGCGTGCGATGCAGGCGGCCATCAAGAAGGCGAAAGTCAAAACCTGCGTGGGCTTCGAGTGCCGCTATTCGAGCCAGTTCCTGGCGACGAAGGCGACCATTGACGCGGGCCTGCTCGGCACGCTGCATTACGGCGAGGTGGATTATTATCACGGCATCGGGCCGTGGTATGGCCAGTTCCGCTGGAACACGCGCAAGGACGCCGGCGGCAGTTCGTTGCTCACGGCCGGTTGCCACGCACTCGACGCGTTGTTGCTCTGCATGGGCAGCGACGTGGCCGAGGTTACGAGCTACGACACGAAATCGAAGAGCAAACTCTTTGCGCCCTACGAATACCCGACGAGCAGCGTGACGATTGTGAAATTCAAGAACGGCGCGATCGGCAAATGCGCCGCGATCGTGGATTGCCTCCAGCCGTATTATTTCCACACGCATCTCGTCGGCAGTCAGGGCAGCCTGCTTGACAACAAATTCCACTCGATGAAATTGGGCACGAACAAAAATCAATGGAGCCAGCTCGCGATGAAGATGCTCGATTCCGGCGACGTGTCGGATCATCCCTACACGACGCAATTCGAAGCGTTCTTTCAGGCACTCGCGGCCGGCCGGGAAATGCCACTGACGAGTTTCGCTGACGCCGCGAAAAGCCATGAAGTGATCTTCGCGGCGGACAAGTCTGCGGCCACGGGCCGGCCGGTGAAACTTTGAGTTGCGGATGAAACTTGGTTTGAACCCAGATTTCGAGATCGCCGCATCCGCGTTCTATCCGTGTTCAATCTGTGGCTGAAGATTTATGGGGAAACAAATTGCCATCGCTATCGGCGCACACCCGGACGACATCGAGTTTTACATGGCCGGGACGCTCGTGTTGCTCCAGCGCGCGGGCTGGGAAATTCACTACCTGAACGTGGCCAACGGCTGTTGCGGTAGTGTGCAATATGATGCGAAGAAAACCCGTATCATCCGTTGGGCCGAGGCCAAACGCGCTGCAAAAGTTTTGGGCGCGCACTTCCATGAAAGTCTGTGCAACGACATGGAGATCGTTTACGATCTAAAGCTCCTGCGCCGGCTCGCTGCTGTGATTCGTGAGGTGAAGCCCAACATCGTCCTGACGCACCCGCCGGTGGATTATATGGAAGACCACACCAACACCTGCCGGTTGGTCGTGACGGCGGCGTTCGCTCACGCCATGCCGAACTTCCGTTCCCTGCCGTCGCGACCGACCGCCGAGTACGACGTGACGATTTATCACGCTATTCCCCACAGCCTGCGCGACCCAGTGCGCCGGCTCGTCGTGCCCGAAGCCTTCGTGAATACGACGACGACCCAAGCCGCCAAGCGCGCCGCCCTCATTGAACACCAGAGCCAGCAAAACTGGCTCGAAGCGAGCCAGGGATTGGATTCATTGGGCAAAAGGGTGGACGATATGGCGCGTGCCGTGGGCAAGCTGTCGGAAAAATTCAAGTTCGCCGAGGGCTGGCGGCGACATTTGCACTATGGCTTCAGCGCGACGGAGGTTGATCCGTTACGGGCCGCACTTGGAAAAGACTTTTTGGTGAACAAGGCTTACGAGCGAAGCTTGAAAAAAGCTTCGTAAGGCCGCTCCGGAATTCATTCTCCACCTCATTTCATGAGTGAAGCGAAAAGCGACAATCTGCTGTGGTGGGTGATTCCCGGTGTCTTGGCCGGTATGCCAATGCCTTTTATTCACCCGCAGCGGCGTATGTTGGGAGGTGGCGCGCTGGCCGATTTCGAAGATGAACTGACCACTCTCCATTCGGCTGGCGTGCGCGCAGTTGTCTCGCTTTTGAATATTCCGAGTGATGCGCCTGTTTATGAGTCGGTCGGTTTTGCGTTTCACTGTCTGCCGGTACCGGATGGCGGTGCGCCGACGATGGAACAGGCCAAAGAGTTTGTTTGTTTCGTCACCGAGCAACGAGTAACAGGCCGACCGGTTGCAGTTCACTGCGAAGCGGGGCTCGGCCGAACGGGTACCATGCTGGCGGCCTACCTGATTTCTCAAGGCGAAACTGCCGAGAGAGCCATTCGGCGGATTCGAGAGGTTGAGCAAGTGGCCGTCGAGACGGCGCGCCAGATACAATTCTTGGAACAGTTTGCTAAGAGCGATTTCACTGCCTCTCCACCGGCCCGCACTCGAGCCTGATAACGCCAAACCTGTGAACGACTCCAGTAAACTAACGCGCGGCCAATGGATGGTTTTGCTCGCGGCCTTTCTTGGCTGGATGTTCGACGGTCTGGAAATGGGTATCTTCCCGCTCGTCGCCCGGCCCGCTTTGCAGGAGATGCAGGCCGCCGCTGGCGTGCTGGATGAGCAGTTCGTGCAAATGTGGATGGGCAAGATCACCGCGCTGTTTCTGCTCGGCGCGGCGGCGGGTGGCCTGGTGTTCGGCTGGCTCGGCGACAAGGTGGGTCGCGTAAGGGCGATGTCGTTGAGCATTCTTTGTTATTCACTTTTTACCGGCCTCGCCTACTTCGCGCAACAGCCCTGGCATCTCGGCGCATTTCGTTTCATCGCTGCACTCGGCATGGGCGGCGAATGGGCATTGGGTGTGGCGCTGGTCATGGAATGTTGGCCGGCCAGCAAACGTCCACTGATGGCCGGGGTCATTGGCGCGGCAGCTAACCTTGGTTATGCGGTCATCGCGGTGATCGGCATCAACTTCGCCATCACTCGCGACTCGTGGCGCTGGGTGATGCTCGTGGGCGCGGCCCCGGCTTTGTTGACGCTGTTGATCACCTTGTTTGTACCGGAGTCGGAGCGATGGAGGGAAGCCGTGAAGCAAGGCCCGTCGCGTCCGATTCGGGAAATTTTCAGCGGAGGGCTGTTGCGGACGACCTTGCTGGCGATTTGTTTTTCTTCAGTGGCGCTCATCGTCACTTGGGGCATCGTGCAATGGATTCCTTTGTGGGCGGATCAAATGACGCACGGCCAGCAGCCCAGGGTGAAAGCCTACATCCAACTCGCGTCGTCCATCGGCGCGGTTGTCGGTTGTTTGATTGCGCCGATTTTGGGCGGGAAGTTCGGTCGCCGCCCGGTCTATTTCGGTCTGTGCCTGGCTTCCTTGCTCGTGTGTAGTTTTCTGTTCCGCGCGTTTCAACAGTACAGCGGGGCGTTTCTTCTGACGGTCGGCGTGGTAGGAATGTGTACCGCGTCCTTTTACGGCTGGCTGCCGCAATATCTGCCGGAACTTTTTCCTACCCGCGTGCGCGCCACCGGCCAGGGACTGGCCTACAACTTCGGGCGGATCCTGGCCGCGGTCGGGGCGTGGCAGATGGGCTCGTTGATGGCGTTCTTCGACAAGAGCTACGCCAAAGCCGGCGCGTCCATTGTGCTGGTGTATCTGGTCGGCATGATCCTCATCTGGTTCGCGCCGGAGACGAAAGACAAACCGCTGCCGGAATGATTCGTGCCCGATGAGCAAGCCCACCGATATCCGTGTCATGGGAACGACGCTTTATTTCCTGCCGGTGCGTACACGTGTCCCCCTGAAGTTTGGGGCCGAGACGTTGACCGAGGTTGTATGCGCTCGCGTCCGGGTCCGAGTGGCGGACCGTCGCGGACAAACCGCCGATGGTTGGGGCGAAACGCCGTTGAGCGTGCAATGGGTCTGGCCCAGCGCGCTACCGCTGGCGCAGCGCACGGAAGCGCTGAAGCATTTCTGCCTCGAACTTGCGCGCGCGTGGGCCGGCTTTGCCGGGCAGGGGCATCCGATGGAAATCGGGCACGACTTTCAGGAGCAGGTTCTGCCCGGTTTGTTGGCGCAAACGAACGCGGCGCGCGGAAATGATTCCGAGCCGATGCCGTGGCTCGCCGCGCTCGTCTGCTGCTCGGCATTTGATCTCGCGGTGCATGACGCCTACGGGCAATTGCGCGCCCGGCCGGTTTATTCCACGTACGGCCCGGAATTCATGAGCCGCGATCTAGGCGATTTTTTGGAAGCATCACCGACGGCTTCGTTTGCCGGAAAATTCCCGGACGATTTTCTCGTCGCCAAGCCACCGGCGCAATTGCCCGCGTGGCATCTGGTGGGTGGTCTGGATTTGCTCGACCGTTCCGAACTGAAAGGTGACGAACCGGCGGACGGTTATCCCGTGCTGTTGCCGGATTGGATTCAGCGCGACGGCTTGCAATGTCTCAAGGTCAAGCTGCGGGGCACAGACGCGCGCTGGGATTTCGAGCGCATGGTGAAGGTGGGCGAAATCGCCATTCGTCATGGCGTGAAATATTTGTCCGCCGATT
>JANYBF010000526.1 GCA_025360895.1 Verrucomicrobiota bacterium | reverse complement strand
TCGCCGCAACCGTTTTGGTATGATCCGGCGCAAAATTTCGACACCCCTTGGGCTTCGTTGATGGGGACCTTCTACAATGTACCGAATCCTCCCACCTTCATTGACAACTGCGACGGCAGCCAGGCGTCCTTCCTGTTTGCGTTGCCCGAGGCGGCACTGTTTCAGGATTACACCTCCATTTACGGAACGAATACGACACCCAGCCATGCGCTGAACGCCACCTACACGGTTGGCCGGGCGTATAATCTGACCGTGGGCCTGATTGGCGGGGGTGGCGGTATGAAGACCGGCGTGACTTTCCAAGTCAGCCTTTGTTACCGCGATGCCACCAGCAACATAGTGACGGTGGCCGCGACCACCATCACAAATACGCTCGCCAATTTTCCGACGAACACGCACCTGGTGGATTTTCAGGTGCAAGTGCCCGGGGTCAAGGCGACGGACCCGTGGGCGGGGCAACACATCGGCATCCAATTGTTGTCCACCGCTGATTTCGGTAATTCGGGTGGCTATTGGGACATCGATAATGTCCGCCTGGCCGAGGTTGTCGCCCCCAATCTCGTAAACCCCGTTGCGACCAACGGCCAATTCCAGTTCACCCTGCAAAGCGAGCCGGGACGGCGTTTCGAGATTCTGGCAACGACCAACGTCACGCTTCCGGCATCCAGTTGGAGCAGTTTGGGAAACCTGACCAACGTCACCGGCAACATTCCCTTCATTGACCCATCCGCAAATCTCGGCCAGCGTCTATATCAGGCTCGGCAGTTGCCGTAGCGCGAGGTTTCGCGATGCCAACGCAAAATGAAAATCGAAGTTTTTGGCGGATAAAAAACCAGGCCTTCACACTCATCGAGTTGCTGGTCGTCATCGCTATCTTGGCAATTCTCGCGGCGTTGCTGCTGCCGGCGCTGACCTCGGCCAAGGAGAAGGGCAAGCGCGCCGTTTGTCTGTCCAACCTTCGCCAGATCGGCATTGCCATCCAGAATTATGCCTCGGATAACGATGGCAAGATTCCCTATGGCCCCAAATCCCCGCCGTTCACCAGCCCGTTGGACCTCTATCCTTCCAGCGGCGCGCCGACCAGCCTGATTTCACTGGGTACCGGCGCACCGGTGGGGTTGGGCCTGCTCTTGAGTCAACAACTGGGGAGCCAATCCAAAGTGCTTTTCTGCCCGGCCAACGATCAACCGTTGGACGCGATGGCCCAGCTTGCCAATGTCGGCACCCGGCAGGCGCAATGCAGTTACTACTATCGCCACGGCGGGAATACTCTGTTGTTTGACAGCCCGTACAGCAACAATGTGCCGGGTCACCTCCAACTCGACCGGCTGGGGGATAATCGCCATGGCTTGCCGATCCGCGCCTTGGCCATTGACACCATGTTTTTGTGCCCGCCCGAACTGGTGGCGTACAACGTCAAACCCCGCACACATCACCAGCAAAAGTTCGCCACGATTTTGTTCTCCGACGGACACACCGTCTCGCGACCAAACAAGGACAACCGCTTCACGGTGGACGTCACCGATTTCAGCCAGATTCGCGGCGCGTTCGGTAAAATCCTCGGCGTCTTGGAACAAGCCGACACGGAGCAATGACTGGCCATTGCCTGAACCAGCGGGCCGTTCTCCGATTCGCCGCAATCCAGCACCGCATCAGTTCCGTGCCGGGTTGGAGACCGGCGCTCCAACCGACATGAAAGCCGTTCGCCTGGTCCAACCCGGTCAGCCGTTGGAACTTCACAATGTTCCCATTCCCGCAACAGGACCTCACGACGTAATCGTCCGCGTGAAAGCGGCGGGCATCTGCCATTCGGACGCGCATTATCGTGCCGGCCTTTCGAGCGTCGAACCGTTGCCGCTGACCTTGGGCCATGAGGTCGCGGGGATCGTCGAGCAAATCGGCAGCGAGGTCAAAACCGTGAAGCCCGGGGATCGTGTCTGCCTGCACTACCTCGCCACCTGTGGTGATTGCGATTGGTGTCGCGCGGGCAATGAGCAGTTTTGCCGCGCTGTGCAGATGATCGGCAAGCACCGCGCCGGCGGGTATGCGGAATTCATTTTGATGCCAGCGCGGAGTGTCTTTGCGTTGCCGGATGAAATCCCTTTTCCGCAGGGTGCGATCATGATGTGTTCATCCGCCACGTCGTTGCACGCCTTGCG
>JANYBF010000422.1 GCA_025360895.1 Verrucomicrobiota bacterium | reverse complement strand
TTGTAACTCACCACATGGCGCTTCAATTGATAAGAAAGGTGACCTTCTCGTAGCGGAGTGGAGTAAATTTGGTCGCCTCCACAAGTTCATCAAGGTGAAGTAGAAACGCCGCGCGTAAAGCCTGGCCGATACAAAATTGCGACGCGGAATTTCCGTTGAAAAAATCCTGGCCGCGACTACTCTGCCTACGAAATCAGAAACTTTCTATTTTATGAGCCAACCTTGTTATCACCCCAGTGTCGAAGGCGCGCAGCATGGCGCTAAATCGCTCGTTCAATTTCTCGACTACGCCCGGAAGTCTGGCGCGGCCGGCGCGCAGCCTTCCAATTACATGTTGCAGGATGGCCTGGGCTTCAAAACCGCGAAGGAAATCAAAGACACCTTCGCCAAGGCCAAACTTAGCCTGGATGGCGTCTCCTCGCATACGGCCTTCTGGGTTCACACCACCGCTTGGACGGGCAGCCCAACAATTCGTCCGTTCATTCCCGCTGACGTGGCGAAGAAATCGCCCGCTGACATTGAGCGCTGGGCCGAAGATTATATCCTGCGCCTGATGGACCTATGTGCGGAACTGGGCGTCAAGATCATGCCGATGTTTTGGGGCGTGGCGTTTGGCTGGGAACTGGCCACCGGTTATCCGTGGGGGTTCTGGAAGGGTGGCGATTACGACCTGCTCAAAGAAGGCCAGGATCGCTTCGTGAAAAAAACCGGCAAGCTCCGCACCCACGCCCGCAAGCTGGGCCTCTACCTGGCGCACGAAATTCATCCCGGGACGGCTGCAATGTGCGCGGACGAATTTAACATGCTCGTGCAGATTTGCGGGGGTGACAAATGCCTGACCGTGAATGCCGATCCGTCGCATTGCTGGGAAGGCGAAGACTGGGAAACCCGTTTCCGCAAAGTGGGCTCGCGTATTTATGCCTGCCATGTGAAAAACTATGTCATCCGCCCCGGTCTGCCGTTGCGCCTGATGGCCCCGAACTGGCCTGACCGCGCGATGCAGTTCGTGGATATTCCGTCGGGAGACTTGAACATGACCCGCTACGTCGAGCTGCTCATCAATGTAGGTTATCCGCAGCGTTATTGTGATGTGATGGGCACCAAGACCGCCCCGCTAATCGTCGAAGCCGAGAGTGCATATCGGGATATTGATGCCACCAGTGCCAATGGAATCCAATATGTCCGCGACCATCTCTGTTTCCCGGTCGCCGCCGGCTCGTTTGAGGACGGCATGGGGGCTTAGGTAGAGCCTGTCCGCAAAACGGGCATTTCTGAGAAAGCGTGAAACACAGGCAAGGTTGTGGGATACCAAGGCGGGCTTGCTGCGTTGTTTTTTCTACGGGCGACCATTATTCAGGTCTTTTGTCCAGCGGCGGACACGCCGCTCCCTTGTTTTTACAAATTCGTTTTTTGCGGCTCAGGCCGCCAGCGCCATCGCTTGTTTTTGTTCCAGTCGTGCCAGCACCCACAGGTTGTGCGGCAAGACCTGCCACGTCACCGCCTGTTCCCGATGTTCATGTCCTTTGGCCCGCAACGGGCGTTCCATAAATCCGTTCTTAAAAATCGCGATGCGCCCTTCGGTCTGGCTGCGCCGCCGTTGCATCGTCACAAATTGTTCTTCGGTCATCCGCTCTTTGCGCCGCGCAGGATTCTTCGGACAGATGCCGTCGTAAATGCCTTGGGCCTCGAGCAGCGTCTGGTTGGTCGCGCTGCTAAAGCCCCGATCCGCGCCCAACGCCCGGATCGTTCCGATGCCGTGGGCCTTCTCCATCCGCTCCAGGCTTTCCGCCAGTTGCCGCGCATCGGCCGGCGCGCTGTTCCGGTGCAACTGCCAGTCCACGATCACGCCGTCCCGTTGTTCGGCCAGCAACAGGGTGTTGCCAAATTCCACTTCCCCGCCGGCTTTGCCGCGCACGATCCCCCGCGTGTCCGTCTCATACAAACTGAGTACCTTG
This sequence comes from Verrucomicrobiota bacterium, assembly GCA_025360895.1. Classification (GTDB taxonomy): domain Bacteria; phylum Verrucomicrobiota; class Verrucomicrobiia; order Limisphaerales; family JADLHS01; genus JADLHS01. The sequence continues at coordinate 1,430 of JANYBF010000422.1, read as the reverse complement.
TCGGCGTTGTCCAAGCGTCGTGCGCCGATGCTGCGTTCGTGCACCTGCTTTTGGACCTGCAGCAACAGCGCCAGCACGCCGTCCATCCGCCGCAACACTTGCTCGGCTTGCGGGCGTGTCCAGTCGGTCTGCGCCCATTCCTGGGCCAGCCGCGCGCGATGTCGCCGCGCGTGGCCCGCCACCACTTTGACCTGCTGCTTCATCAGGCGCAGGATTTTCTGGCGCTGCTTTTTGGAATCCCTGGCCCGCCGCGCGTGCGGCATCTGAATGCTCAAACGGTTCATCGCCTTGAGAAAATCCTCCGGCGCGGCCAGGCGCGGCTTGAGCCCGTGCGCGCGAATCAAGCGCGTGGCTTTCATCAGGGTGCGCCCCGCATCGCCCAACAACACCCAGGCCACCGGAAAATGAATGTTGGTTTTCAAACACGTCGTGTCCAGCCACACCGTTTCCAGTTCGAGGCCGTGCGCCAGTTCCAAGACCGACGCGCGAGCGGGTTGATGCGCGGCCGGGATCAGTTGTTCGATGATCGGGCGCATGGTTTCGGCCGGCAGCCAGTGGGCATAAGCCTGCAACGTGCTTTTGCCGGGCACGCGCACGGCGGCCAGTTCCTCCAGCCCGCAAAACCAGCGGAACAGCGGACCCTCGGCCCGCCGCCGGCTCAGCCCGCGATAATCCTCGCCGAGCAAGCCGCGGAGCACATTGCAGCGCAAGGCGCGGTAACTGTGCCGTTGGTGGCGGACGAGGGCCTGGGTTTTGGCGGCGGGGAATTGTCGGTCGAAACGCACGAGGCATTGTTCGACAAAGGATTTTTCCACGCCGCTCAAGAGCAGGAGCTGATCAATGCGGCGCAGCCGCGCCTCGAAAGCCTGGTAATCGCCATTGCCCAGGACGACCAGCAAAGCTGGACACAGGGTCGGCTGAAAGGGCAGGATAGCGGCGGCGGGCGAAGGATTTTTCATTAAGCGTGAAAATTATAACCCACCCCTTTCGGGCAAAACCAGGATAACCGCTGGTTTTGCCTGATCTTTTATTGCCTCCAACCCGCATCCTCATGGCTCCAGATGGCTTGCAGACCAACCCTAATTACGGCATGGCCGGGAGAAGCAACTGATAAGAAATTGCTTTGCGCGCCCGCCTGTACTGAGCGCTGCGCGGGTGAGAATCTTTCGCTCGGCTTCGGAAAGATATGGGAAGGCATGGTCAATCAGGTATTCGTGATTTGCCGTCGTCCACAATCCGAACGGGTCAACGAAGTTGACCGGATTGTTTCCAACGTAGGCGTAGAGGTTGATGCCACCGAGTTCTCCGATGGGGTCTCGATTTGGCCACCTTGCGACCGTGGGGCGGTCAGGCCTCCGGCAGGCTGGGTGGCGACGACGGGTTGTAGGCGTAATGCGCCGGGCGCGTCGGGCAATCCGGACGTCAGCCCC
>JANYBF010000371.1 GCA_025360895.1 Verrucomicrobiota bacterium | reverse complement strand
CGAACAAGCGCCCGCGGGGAAACCGATGGGGAATCTGCCGATGAAGCTGTCGCCAGCCGCGCCAATAGAAGAACACCGTCAATGTCAGAGCCAGCATTGGCAGCGGCTCGAAGGACCAGGAACTCAAGGCGGCTTCGAGGGCGGGATTCATTTAGGACGATGTGAAAACCTCAATGAGCTGTGGCAAATTTGTTAAGCGACGTCATTCTCATCATAAATCCACTTCAGAAAAAATGCTGTGTCATCCATCGCGCAAACAGCCTGCCCACGAATGTAATCACTCTTATCGCGAAGCGCGGCCTGAATAATTGGCTGCACCAGTGCGCGGTCAAGCTGACGGTGCACTCGCGCGATGTGACCGAAGCCAAGCACAGCGTTGCCGCGCACGTTGAAGTGGCGATGCGAGGAAAGTCGAACGCACAAATCCTGAGCGTAGTGCCAATCGGCATCGTGCATTGAGACGGCAATTACCACTCGAAGCAACGTCTCGGCGACATCGTTGCGCACAGCCTGCTCGACGGCTTCCCGACTCAATTCCGTAATCTCTTCGTACTTGCGGCTTGGCTTATCCACAGCGTGTGAAATCGTTTAACAATATTGACTACAGGCCAGCACGCTGCGGCGGGGTGGCTGGCGTGGCCGAATCCCGTGCGGGGAGCTCGTTGGCCGGATGCAGGGTCAGCAGGAACGACACGAGCGCGTCCACCTCGGTGGGCGAAAGATTCTTACCGTAGGCGGGCATGTTGCCGCCGCCCTGGAGGACCTGCCGGATGAGCTGGTCTTTCGTGAGCTTGGTCGCGACGCGTGACAGATCAGGGCCGCGCTGGCCGCCGATGCCATCGAGTGAATGGCAGTTGCGGCATTGTTTGTACTGGAGCACGAGCGCGCCCTGGAGTTCGAGCGGAGTGCGGCCTTTCAAGAATTCCGCCGGGGTGGGATCGGTGGTCCACGCGGCCATGCGCGGGGACCAGGGCGAATGAATGCCATACCAGGTGAGCAGGCTCAACGTGAGAAACGACACGACCACGACCAGCACGGCGATGGGCCGTTTGCGGGCACTTTTCTCGCCCGTGCCGGAAATGAACGGCAGCGCAAAGAGCACGATGGCGGCGACGAGTGGTCCGCCCAGCAGAACGACCGTTTCTGTGTATGGAGGCAACAGCGCTGCCACCGAGTAAATCCACAGGAAGAAAAAGTCCGGCTGTGGTGCGGTTTTGATGTAGGTCGGGTCCGGCACGCCCGTCGGGCCGCTGGGGCCGAACATCGCCGCGCAGAACAGAATCGCCAGGATGACGAACGCCGAGAAGAACATGTCCTTGCTGATCGCACCGGGCACGAACGGCACGCCTTCCTTTTTAATGATGGCGTCGTATTCCTGCTGGTAAGTTTCCTTTTTCACCACCACACCGGGTTTGGGATATTCGTTGATGCCCTTGGTCAGTACGAGGCGCAGATGCAGGGCAACGATGGCGAGGACGGTGCCGGGCAGGATGAAGACGTGCAACGTAAAGAAGCGCGACAGGGTTTCACCCGCGATAATCGGGCCGTCGAGCATCAAAGTCACGAGTTCGCCGCCGATGAAGGGCACGCGACCCATGATAGCCGTGCCGATGCCGAGGCCCCAATAGGCATCCTGGTCGAAGCGCATAACCTGGCCCGTGAACGCCAGCCCCAGCGTGGTGAACAACAGCAGCACGCCGCTGATCCATGTCAGTTCGCGGGGATATTTGTAGGCGCCGAACAGGAAGACCTGCGCCATGTGGATCATCATGATGCCGACCATGAAGTTCGACCCCCAGTAATGAATGGCGCGCAGATACCAGCCGAACGGCTGCACGTAGGTCAGGTATTCGAGCGTCGAGTACGCTTCATCCGCCGATGGCACATAGACGAACGCGAGGCAGGTGCCGGTGATGAGTTGAATCATCAGACATAACACTGTGCCGCTGCCGAATACATAGAACCAACTACCCGAACTCTTCGGCACGTGATGACCGGCCGTGGACTCGAACAGCTTCTTGATGTGCAGCCGGTCGTCGAACCACAGGGCAATTTGGCGGAGCTTTTCCATCATGCGCTGAGAGGGTTTCCTGTCGGATCGTGTTCCCAAAAAAGCGTCAGCAATTCTGGAAGTGTGCGACAACCCCTCACCCCGTCCCTCTCCCCATCAGATGGGGAGAGGGTGGCCGGCAGGCCGGGTGAGGGGATTTGGTTCTCGAATTTCATACTCGAAAATAGTTTCAAGTGGTGGACAGCGGTCGTGCCAGCGTGGGGATGAAGCCGCCTTGCACCAGTAGTTCGCCGTTCTCGATCTTGTGATTGTATTCATACAACCCGCGCGGCGGCGGACCGGAGGCGCGGGCGCCGTCCTCGTAATAAACGCCGCCGTGGCACGGACACATGAACAACCGTGATTGCTCGAACCAGCGCACCGGGCAGCCGAGGTGCGCGCAGTTGATGGCGAACACCTGGAACTTCTCACCCTCCATGCTGCGTACCCAACACGGGAGGTCGCCGGTCTTGCCGTCCCACGGGCGCGTGTTTGGATTGCGATAGGTGGCGAGGCGCGTCGTGCCGGCCGGAAATTTCGTGAGCGGCCCGAGCGTAATCCATTGCGCGGCGGGCTTGCGAATGAAGCTGGCGAACACGTAGCCAATCAACGGCGTGGCGAGCAGGGCACCGGCCACGACATTGATCCCGACGCCGACCTTGAACAGGAAATTGCGGCGGGAAGTGCCATTAGCGCAGGCGCACGGAGGACTGACGGGAGTTTCAGGATTGGGTTTCATGGCGTGATTGGTTGATTTCGGTGCGAAGCGAGCCAGGCGACTACGTCCGAAATCTCCTGGTCGCTCATTGGTTTTCCGGCGACGTAACCGCGCCAGTCGGGCATGCCCAGGTCCCCGCGCCCGGCGATGACCGTCGTGCGCAAGCCCTGGTCGCTTACCAGTGCGAGATAACTGGGCGCGATGACCGGGCCGCCCTTCTCGCCGCCTTTGCCTTCCGCGCCGTGGCAGGACGCGCAATACGTTTGATAGGCCACTGCGCCGCGTTTCGCATCGCCGGGCGGCGCGCGGTGGCGGGGCAGTTTGACGCCAACGAATTCCTGCGGTCGGCTCCATTGCGCAAAGATGTTGGTGACGATCAAATCAAGTTGGGCGTCGGTGAACGGGCCGGCGAGAAATTCACCGAACGGCGGCATGAGCGTGCCGGGGACGCCTTCCACAATCACTTTGCGGAACGCGGCGGGATCCGTCACGGCCAGCAGGACCGGATCATCCAGCGGGTGCGCGGCGGCGAGGCCACGACTACCCGCGGCGTGACAGGCGGCGCAGTGCGTATTGTAAAGTGCGGCGAAGTTGGTTACGGCGGTGTCCGGCACCCAGCGGTCGGCGAGTTTCGGTTTGCCGGGCATCCAGTCGCAGCCGGCAGTGAACAGCAGCAGGGAAATGACAAGTGCCGAATGGCGAATGACGAGTAAGCAACGGCGCGTGCGTGCGGCGTGAGCCCATTCAGTCGGGCAATGCGTTGCGAGTTCGCGTTTCAAATTGGATTCGTCCTTCGTCATTCTTTTTCTGGCGCTTCGATGCCGGCACGGGCGGCCAGCGGCCAGGTCTGTCGCGTTTCGATTCGCTCGGAACGCGCGACGAGGTAGCCGGTCATCAA
>JANYBF010000324.1 GCA_025360895.1 Verrucomicrobiota bacterium | reverse complement strand
GAAACCCAGATCCGCCAGTTGCCGGCTGACAGCCCGGGCAAGTTGCGGAATCACCTTGCGACGTTCGGTGGAAAGCTTCTTTCCCGCGAGCAACAACTCCCCGTCCAATTTGGTGAGCGCGGCGTTCAGACGGGCAAGTTCGGCATCGCGGGATTCAAGGCTTGGCAACTGGCGCCTTGCCTCATCACCAAACGCGATGACCTCTGCGAGCGAGGCGCCATATTTACGCTTCAGCGTGTGGATGAGATTGAGCCGCTCCTCCAATTCCTGCAAGCGCGCGGGATCAACGTCCACCTTGTCCGCGTACCGCGAAAGCTCACTCTGCAAATCCCGCCACGTGGCAACGGCCTGGGCGTGCAGTTCCGTCAGCGGAGCTGCACCCGCATCCATGCGCTGCAGTTCCTGCAACGTGCGCCCGATGCTGCCCGCCTGCGTGAGCAGTGAACTTTCATTTTCGCTCAACAGATCAAGTGCGGTCTGGCTCAACGACAAAAGCTTCGCGGCGTTACTGGTGCGATGGTGTCCTTGCTCAATCTGCGCTTCTTCGTCCGGCTGAAACCGGGCGGCTTCGATTTCCTTCACCTGAAACTTCAACAGGTCGAGTTGCTGTGCGTACGTCTTCTCGTCCACAATCAGGGATGCTTTTTCCGTCTCCAACGCAACCCGCCGACGCACTAATTCCCCAAATGCCGCGCGCTCCGTTTCCAATCCGCCAAACGCATCGAGAATCGCGAGTTGCTTCGCCGGATGCAGAAGCGATTGGTGATCATGCGGCCCGTGCATGTCCACCAGCCATTCACCGATGCCGGCAAGCACATTGAGCGTCGTAGCCGAGCCGTTGACGAATTGGCGGTTCGTACCCGTGCTAGTGAACGTACGCTTGAGGACGAGTTGATTTTCTTCGCACGGTTCGAGGCCATTTTCCTCAAGAAAAGATTTGATCGGCGCCCGGAGTTTCGCCACGTCGAAAACGGCTTCCACGGAACAAGCATCGCTGCCACTGCGGATCAGCCCGCGGTCGGCCCGTTGCCCAAGCACGAGGTTGAGCGCGCCGATGACTATGGACTTGCCCGCACCGGTTTCGCCGGTGATGGCATTGTAGCCGGGCGAAAGCTCCAGCGTCAGGTCGCTCACCAAGGCGAGGTTTTTAATGCGTAGCGTCGTCAACATGGGTAAAGTCCGCGCGTCATTAGAGCGATGCGACGAACATTCGGCAAAAGAAAAAGGAAGGCTTTCAACGCCAAGGCGCAAAGGTGCGAAGGCGCAAGGGGTTTGAAAACCATTTTTAACTCAGAAGACGTAAAGATCGTCGCCGAGGAAGGCGGCGGCGGGTTTTCTTTGCGGCCTTGGCGAGAACCTTGGCGTCCTCTGCGTTTAATCAGGCCGCTTGGCGCCATTGCGTTGAATTCCGACTGAATGGTTATCGCTTAATCATGCCTTTCAACTTCACTTTTCTTGGCAGCGGTACGTCGCAAGGCGTGCCCCTTATCGGTAAAGATTACCCGCCGGAATTCCTGGCCAATCCGAAAAATCACCGCACCCGCCCTTCCATTTACGTGACGACCGGGGACATTTGCTTCCTCGTGGACACCACACCCGAGTTGCGTCTGCAATGCCTTCGGGAAAATATTCGTCAGGTGGACGCGGTGATCTTCACCCATTCCCATGCGGATCACATCATGGGGTTGGATGATTGCCGACGTTTTTGCGACTTGCGCGGCGGCACCCCGCTCCCGATTCATGCCAGTGCCGAAACCATGGAGGATTTGCGCCGCGTGTTTCGATACGCCTTTCACAATGGCCCCTGGCCGAAGGGCTATTTCATGCCCGACCCGCGAATCATTGACGGGCCGTTCACGCTCGGTGATTTGGAAATCACTCCCCTGCCCTTGCCGCATGGCCAGTTTATTACGAACGGATACTTGTTCACCCAGAACGGCCGAAAACGGCTCGCCTACTTGAATGATTGCAAGGAAGTCCCCTCGACGGTGATCGAGCAGGTGCGAGGCGTCGAGATCGTTGTCCTGGACGCATTGCGTTATTCGGTGCATCCAACGCACATGTGCCTGGACGAAGCCCTCACCGCCGCGCGGCGCATCGGCGCCGGACGGACTTACCTCACGCATTTGACCGATGCGTTCGACCACGAACCGGCGCAGGCCGAGTTGCCGGCGGGCGTGTGGTTTGCTTGGGACGGGCTGAAAGTAGCGGGCGATGCCTAGCATGAGAATTCTTTTACCCATCGTCGCGCTGGCCGGCTGCCTGTCCACCTTGGTGGCGCCGGGGCTGGTGCTTGCCGGCGGCGAAGAAGTCGTGGTCGTTTACAATTCGCGGCTGCCGGAGTCGAAAGCGCTGGCCGAGTACTACGCCAGTAAACGCAACGTGCCAAAGGAACAGATTTTCGGTTTCAAACTGACTGCGAGCGAGACAATCTCGCGCGCTGAGTTTCGCGACAACCTGCAACGCCCCCTCGCTAAGAAGCTCGAAGATCAAAAACTCTGGCAGATTGGGAGCGACGATTTACCCGGCACCAACGGTCAACCCGTCCGCGTTGCGCGCAAAGTTGTGGAGTCGAAAATTCGCTACGTCGTTCTGTGTTACGGAGTCCCGCTGAAAATTCTGCGCGACGAGGCGCTGCACGAAACTGCTGAAGAAACCCTTCGCCCGGAGTTCCGCCGGAATGAAGCCGCCGTGGACAGTGAGCTGGCCTGCTTGCCGCGGATCCACCAAAACCCCACCCTTGCGGGGCCGGCGGTTAATCCAGTCTTTGGGGTTACGAATGCGGCTTTGCTAAATCCGACCAACGGCGTCTTGATCGTCGCGCGCTTGGACGCCGCCACGCCCGAGTTGGCCCGGGGGCTGGTGGACAAAGCTTTGCAGGCCGAAGCCGACGGCTTGTGGGGGCGGGCGTATTTTGATCTGCGAAACATCACCGATCCCGCTTACAAACCGGGCGACGATTGGATTCGGAGCGCCGCCCAAATGGCACGCCAAGTTGGCTTCGAGACGATCGTGGATGAAAATTCCTCCGTGTGGCCGGCGGGCTTTCCAATGGACCATATCGCAATTTATATGGGCTGGTACACCGAGAACGTCGCGGGACCATTCACCCAACCACAGGTGGAATTCATGCCGGGGGCCTTCGCGTATCATTTGCACTCCTACAGCGCGGCCTCATTGCGCACCACTACCAATAACTGGGTCGGCCCGCTCCTCAGCAGAGGCGCGACATGCAGCATGGGGTGCGTGGACGAACCGTATCTTGGTGGCACCCCGGAGGTTGGAATGTTCGCGGGACGCTGGCTGTACCTCGGGTTCACTTTCGGTGAAGCGGCCTGCGCTGCCCAACCGGTTCTATCCTGGCAAACGACCGTGGTGGGGGACCCATTGTATCGTCCGTTCGGCAAATCCCCGTTGCAATTCCAAGCAGAACTCCAGGAGCGGAAGAGCAAATTCATCGAATGGTCGCTCCTGCGCCTCTTTAATCTCGCCTTGGTGCGCAGCGTAAATCAAACCACCCTCACGATTTCCTTGGAAGACGCCCCGACGACCAGTAAAAGTGCGATATTAACAGCGAAACTCGGGGACCTTTACGCCGCCCAGGGCAAACCGGCTTCGGCAATTGCCGCCTACCAGCGCGCCCTTTTGTTGGATCCCTCGCCAATGCAACGTCTGCGTTTGCGCCTGACGCTCGGCGAAAAATTGTTGGCGGAAAATCGCGTGGGCGCTGCCCGTATAAATTACGAAGATTTGCTGGCGGAAGCCCCGGATTATCCGGACACTCCATTGATTCGCCAGCGGCTGGCATCGCTCATGGCCCAATAATTCACTTGCTCAATATGAGCAGGTACGTAGAGTCAACCGCGTGAGTGGATTTCCATTGCGCCTGCTCGTCCGGTACGCCTGTAGAAAGGACTCCAAGCCTGCGCAATCCTCTCCTGTAGTTGTAGAGCCGGTGGACCTCGTGCCCGCTGCGGATGCAACTGCAGACATCGTCACCATTGATTGGCCGGAACAACCCCTGACCGCGTGGCATAATGGGCCACGGCCTCTGCCGACGATCAGCCCCAGCCAGTTTGATGACTGCGGGTGAAGGTGTCGCAAGTCTGCGCCCGCCGGACAAAACCCCGGCGCCACATTGAGACCGGCGGCACAAATAAAACCGCCATGGGCGTTAGGCTATGAGATCGGCTCCGATGGGGACAATCTCCCACTCTTTGATGTCACGGCTCAGAACCAGTTGGACGTTGTGAAGTCCCAGCAGGGTTGCTTCGGCAAGGGCCGCCGTGCGCGAGTCGAACGATCGCGCGGCTTCAATCTCCAAGGTCCAGAAATCTCCTTCGCTCAAGTAAAGGCGTGACGAGATATCCTGAATCACAACCCGTGTGATAAGTCGCCTCAGAAATTGACTGTCAAACTTGCTTCCCCGGCTGGTAGCGGAAATCGGTAACTCGTTTGTGTCCATATGTTCACTCTCACTCCGGTACGGTCGCTCAGCAACCTGATTGAACACGGGCTGATGGCTAAGGGTTTCCCTTGTATGGGGGCAGGAATCTTCCTATTCGCCAGCCCGAACCCTTGATCCAATGGCATCGTCAGTGGGTGGCCGGCAAATCTAATTTTACGCCGGCGCCAGTTCCTGCGCGTAAGCAAACAGCGCCGGGGCGCCGCCCGTATGCCAGAATAAAACGGTTTCACCCTGTTTGAAGGTGCCCTTGCGAATCAGATCCACCAGCGCGCCAAACGCGCGGCCGGCGTAAACCGGGTCGAGGATGATTCCTTCGCACCGTGCCATCGACTGGATCGCTTCGCGTTCCAGGTCACCAACAATGCCATAGCCTTCACCCATGTAGCCGTAAACCACTTTGATGTCGTCCTTGGTAAAGCGCTCCTCCGATCCGATGTATTCGGCACACTCGTTCGCAATCTGCGCAACTTCTGCTTCATAGGCCGCCAACTCGGGATCATCCTTGTCAATGGACAGCCCATGCAATTGCCCTTTGAAATCTGTAACGCGCGCGCCCAGCAACATCCCCGCCTGCGTCCCACCGGAACTCGAACCAAACACGATGTGATCCACTTGAAGCCTTTGGGCGCTCATTTGCCGGGCGAGTTCCTGCATCGCTACCACATAACCTGTCGCCCCAACGCCATTCGAACCGCCTACGGGAATCCCGTATGGCTTGCGACCTTGCGCGCGTAGTTCATCAGACAGTTCGCGCAGTTTTGTCAGGCGCTGAGACCGTTCAATCCAATGACAAGTGGCGCCCAGCAGTTCATAGAGCAGCAGATTGCCATTCGAAACGTCGGGCCTTTTGCCATTTAGAATCAGCTCACACTTTAATGCGGCCTTGGCCGCGGCGGCCGCCGTTTGCCGGCAATGATTTGACTGTACGGCGCCCACGGTGACGAGCGTGTCCGCCCCCTGCTCCAATGCCTGCCCAACCAGAAATTCCAGCTTGCGGGCCTTGTTGCCGCCAAGCGCGAGGCCCGTCTGGTCGTCGCGCTTGATGAACAACTCCGGTCCGCCGAGTTTGCGTGCCAGTCTCGGAAGTGATTCCAACGGCGTCGGCAATTGCGCCAGCGGACAACGAGGGAGATTTTCGATGTGCATCGGGTGAG
>JANYBF010000507.1 GCA_025360895.1 Verrucomicrobiota bacterium | reverse complement strand
CGGGCGCAGAGATGAGTTCCCCGAATTTCTCCCGGAGTTTGTTGGCGTAGTCCGTCGCGTTCACTTCGAGGAAATTAAACTTTGGCCGGTAGCGGGGTTAGTTTCTTCAAGTCGCCGAGCAAGGGTTCGCGGGAGACTTGCTTTTGCAATTTCATCAATGCGTCGAGCAGTGCCTCCGGGCGCGGGGGGCAACCCGCGACATAAACATCCACCGGAATGATTTGATCCACGCCCTGCAAGACGGAATAGCTGCGATACATGCCGCCGGTCGAGGCGCACGCGCCCATGGCGATGACGTATTTTGGTTCGGCCATCTGGTCGTAAATGCGCTTCACCGCCAGTGCCATCTTGTAAGTCACCGTGCCCGCCACGACCATGCAATCGGATTGGCGCGGGGAAAACCGCATCACCTCCATGCCAAAACGGGAAATATCGAAGCGACTCGCACCCGTGGCCATCAATTCAATGGCGCAACACGCCAAGCCCATCGGCATCGGCCAGATGGAGTTTTTGCGAAACCAGTTCAAAGCCGCATCCACGCGCGTGACAATGACATCACCCTCAATCTTCGAGTTGTAGCCGACTTCAGTGGTTTCTGACATGGGAACTGACGCCGTTGAAGGCATCGCGGTGAGGGTAGTTGGCCTTGATCGGACAGGCAAGTCGGTTTTGTGATTTATTTCACAATCCCACCTGCGTAAGTCAGAGCGCCGCAACTCAAAAGGGAGTGTTGCCCAACGAACGGACGGAAAGTGCTCCGGTTGACTCAAAATGGTGATACCAAACAGGGCACTCACGGCTCGTGGGTTTGCTCCAAATGACACGCGCGACCAATGTCGCTCCTTCTGCGCCGCTCAGACGCTTCACGAAAGCCGATTATATGCGAGCTTCGCGGAGCGTCTGGACTGCGACGTGTTTACCGCCGCTTTCGCAGCACTTACGGATTGTCACGTCCGACCGGCTTTGTTTCGACAAGCGGCGCGACTTCTGAAAACCTCCGCTCGGTCAATGTCTGCCTGGAAAACCAAACTACGTCGAATGCTTCTAACCCTTGGGATCGTTTACGGATTGTTACTCGTCATAGGCTGCGCGTGGCAGCGCAAGTTGCTTTATTTCCCGACCAGGCTGTCAGCTGACGGCGTCAAACAACTCGCGGCCCGAGAGGGTTTCACGCCTTGGCGAAATTCGACCGGCGAAATCATCGGCTGGAAAATGGCGGCAACAGCCTCACCGACCGGGAGCGTTCTGATTGTTCACGGCAACGCCGGCTGTGCGCTGGATCGTAGTTACATCGCCCGACCAATTCACGAGGCGGGAGCAATGGATTTATTCGTGTTGGAATACCCTGGCTACGGAACGCGTAGTGGCTCGCCCAGTCTGACGAGTTTGTTGGCAGCAGGTGAGGAAGCTTTCGCCGCACTGACGAACATGCCAATCTACGTGGTGAGCGAATCCATCGGCGCGGGCGTGGCGGCGCATCTGGCCCGGACCCATCCGAAGGAAGTCGCCGGAATGCTCTTGTTTGCGCCGTACAACAATCTCGCTTCGGTGGCGCAAAGTAAGATGCCGTTGTTGTTGCCGTATCTCTTTCTCAGGGATCGCTACCAACCGGCCGAGTGGATGAAGGACTTTCGAGGTCCAGTCTCAATAATCATCCCCGCCGCCGATGAAATAATCCCTCCAAAGGCCGGTCAACGATTATTTGATTCCTACGCCGGACCAAAGTCGCTGCAAATCATCCCGGGCGCCGGGCATAATGAAGTCGCCGAACAATCGCCCGAATGGTGGCAAAAGATTTTTGTTTTTTGGACCGCCAACGCCCCGCCGGTCTCAATTCGGCGATAACTAGACTTTCTCCAATTTAGCCGCAATGAATTTCTCCAGCTTTACCGCATCGGCGTTGAACAGGCGGACGCCTTCGGAAGTCTTCTCGGTGGCCATCTGATTTTCGTTGAACAGCCAACGGAATTTCTTTTCGTCGAGCACGAGCTTCTCAAGTTGGCTTTCCTGCGCGCGATCGGGACTAAGCTTGCGTTGCAGCGGCGTGGTGCTGCTCTTCAATTCGCCCAACAGAGGCGGGCTGATGGTCAGTAAATCGCAACCAGCGAGTTCCTGGATTTCGCCCACGTTGCGGAAACTCGCGCCCATGACTTCGGTCGCGTGTCCAAACTTTTTGTAGTAGGCGTAAATCTCCTTTACCGACACCACCCCGGGGTCTTCGGTGGGTGAATAATCTTTACCGGTGGATTTCTTATGCCAGTCGAGAATGCGCCCGACGAACGGCGAGATGAGTTTGGCCTTGGCCTCGGCGCAGGCAACCGCCTGAACGAGCGAGAAGAGCAGGGTGAGATTGCAATTGATGCCTTCCTGCTGGAGCACTTCGCAGGCGCGGATGCCTTCCCAGGTGCTCGCGATTTTAATCAGGATGCGCTCGCGGGGGATGCCCTGCTTCTGGTAAAGCGCAATGAACTGGCGGCCTTTGGCAATGAGCGCCTCGGTGTCAAAGGCCAGAATCGCGTCGGTCTCGGTGGAAACCCGGCCCGGAACAATTTTCAAAATCTCGCCGCCAAACAACGTCAGCAAATCATCCATCACGAGGCCCAAGAGTGCCGCGCCGTTGGCGCCGGACTTGCGATTGTCCGCGATGGCCTTGTCCACGAGATATTGGTACTCGGGCATCTGCGCGGCTTTGAAGATCAGCGAGGGATTCGTGGTGGCGTCCTGTGGCGCGTATTGCTTGAGCGTCGCGAAATCGCCGGTGTCGGCCACGACTTTAGTGAATTGCTTGAGTTGATCAAGTTGATTGACGGTTGCACTCATGCGGGCAAGGTAAAAGGAACGGTCATGAAAGTCATCCTTCATTTATTCATTGCGCGGGTGATGGATTTAGCCTTTGGACTTTGGGCGCGAGACTTTAGACTGACCGGAATGAACAGCGCAATCATCGTCGCCGCCGGCCAAGGCACGCGCATGGGGCCAAACGTGGACAAACTCTTTCTCGAAGTCGCGGGACGGCCCGTCGTGGCGCACACCTGGCAACGGTTCCAGGACGCGGTGGATATTGACGAGATCGTGATCGTGGTCCGCGCGGGAATGCAAACCGCCTTCACGGAATTGGCAGGTGAGTTCAAACTGAGCAAGCCCCATCGCTTGGTCGTGGGTGGAGCGGAGCGGCAGGACTCGGTCTGGAACGGGCTGGAAGCCATTTCGCCGCGGGCAAAAATTGTGGTGATTCAGGATGGGGCGCGGCCTTGCACGAGCCAGGAGTTGATCACGGCGACGATTGAGGCGGCGCGCGAAACGGGTGCCGCTGTCGCGGCGCAGGCCGTCACCGACACGATCAAGGAATCAAGCGACGGCCAAACCGTCGCGCGCACTCTGGATCGTTCGAAGTTGTGGGCGGTGCAGACGCCGCAGACGTTTCGGGTGGAAGTGATCCGGCAGGCGCTCGTGGAGGTGCGACGCCGGGGGTTGCACGTCACCGACGATACCGCTGCGTGTGAGTTAATCGGGCAACCCGTGTGGTTGGTCGCGGGCGGGTGGCCGAATCCCAAAGTGACGTTGCCAGCGGATTTGCCCTATGTGGGCTTGCTACTGGCGGGTAGGTAATGGCGGGTGCATCGGGACGCCGCCATCGTCGGGATTTTTCTTTTCACGCGCACCACAACTTGCCAACCGGCTTCCGCGCTTCTATTGTCCCGGCCAACAGTTGATGTTGCTATGAAACGAATCTTGATCTTCGGTCTGACGGCGGCGGTGCTGGCCCTCAACCTCGTGCTGGGGGCGTGGGTCTATTCCGCCACGGCGGTCGCGGCGGAGAAGGATTCGGCGTATCCCAATCTGGAGTTGTTTTCCTACGTGATGGAAAAGGTGCGCAAGGATTACGTGGACGGGACCAACCTCACTTATCAGGACCTCGTTTACGGCGCGCTGAAAGGCATGATCGGGACGTTGGACCCACACAGCGAATTCATGGAACCCGAGAAGTACAATGAGTTGCAAAGCGACACGCAGGGGCAATTTGGCGGGCTTGGGATTGTGATTCAACTGCGCGATGGTTATGTCACGGTGGTTGCGCCCATCGAGGACACCCCCGGCTTTCGCGCTGGAATTCTGACCGGTGACCGCATTATCAAGATTGACGGAGCCACGGCGGAGAAGATGTCTGTGGAGGATGCGGTTAAACGATTGCGGGGAGAACCGGACACCGACGTGACCTTGACCATGGAGCGGCCCAGTTCCGGCGAGAAGAAGGACTATAAACTCACCCGTGCCATCATCAAGGTGAGCATGGTCAAGGACGTGAACGGCAAGCAGGAATTTCCGCTTGGGGAAAATAAAATCGGGTACGTGCGCCTGACGCAATTCGGCGAGCACACGAGCGAGGAACTGGATGCGGCGCTAAAAAAACTCAAGGCGCGCGGCATGCAGGCGTTGATTCTGGATTTGCGCGGGAACCCCGGCGGTCTGCTCGATCAGGCGGTGGAAGTCTGCGAAAAGTTTTTGCCGCGCGGCCAGTTGGTGGTCAGCACCGAAGGTCGTAATCCGGCGAAGAGCACCACCCGCAATGTCACTGGCCGGAGCGGCGAATTTCGCGACCTGCCGGTGGCGGTGCTGGTCAACCTGGGCAGCGCCAGTGCCTCGGAGATTGTCGCCGGTTGTTTGCAGGATTGTGCGGCGCTGGGCAAATGCAAGGCTATCATCATCGGCGAGAAAACCTTTGGCAAAGGTTCGGTGCAGGAGATTATCCCGCTGGAAGGCGGCACGGCTTTGCGGTTGACCACTTCGAAATACTACACCCCCAGTCACAAGGTCATTCACGAACATGGCATAACGCCGGACATCCCCGTCGTAATGACGGACGAGGAAGATACTTTCGCCCGTTTGCGCGTGACTCCGGGCGGGGTCGAGTCGGTGGAGGAAAAGGATCGGGAGCGCATTATCAATGCCCGCGATCCACAACTGGATCGCGCGATGGATGTGCTGAAAGCCATCAATCTCTTTACCGAACGCGCCTCTGAATTGGACTCGCCCAAAGCCCGCAGCGGCAAGGTCGCCCATGCGCAATGAGCCGGTTGAAGTAGGCGGAAGAATCCGGGCTTCCGCCCCTTCGTTGTTCGCAACGCTGATATTCGATGACACTGCTGGCGCTTGAAACTTCCTGCGACGAAACCAGTGTGGCCGTCGTGCGCGCGGGGGAGATTCTGTCCAATATCGTTGCCTCTCAAATCGAACTCCATGCGGAGTACGGCGGAGTGGTGCCTGAACTTGCGGCCCGGGAGCATCTGCGCAATCTAATTCCGGTGACGCAGGCGGCGTTGCGCGCCGCCGGGGTGACTGTGACGGAACTCGACGCCGTCGCGGCGACGCAAGGTCCGGGGTTGGCCAGCGCGTTGATGGTGGGCTTCAAGGCGGCACAGGCCCTGGCGTTCGCCCGGCGCAAGCCGTTCGTGGGCATTCATCATCACGAGGCGCATTTGTATTCGCCATGGATTTCCGGAAATCCGGCGCGAGCACATTTTGATGAATTTCAACCGAACGTTTCACTCATCGTCAGCGGCGGCCACACGATGCTGGTTCATGTGGCTGCCGAATTGAAACATCGCGTGTTGGGCGGGACAATTGATGATGCCGCCGGCGAGTGCTTCGACAAGACCGGCAAGCTGATGGGCCTGCCCTATCCCGCTGGCGCGGAAATTGACCGACTGGCGGAGCAGGGGAATGCGAAAGCATTCAGCTTCCCGCGTCCGTTGATGAACGATCCGAATGACGATTTCAGCTTCAGCGGCTTGAAAACATCGGTGCGCTACTTTCTGCGCGATCATCCGGGTTTGCTGGATGACCCGCCGGCGCTGCGCGATTTCTGCGCCAGCGTCCAGGCGGCCATCGTGGAGGTACTGGTGTCGAAAACGATTCGGGCGGCGAAGCGGCTGGGCGTGCGGTGCATCACGGCTTCCGGTGGCGTGACGTGCAATCGCTCGTTGCGGGACGAACTCGCGAAAGCCTGCGGTCGCGCCGGCTTTGCTTTGTGCCTCGCGGAAAAAAGTCTTTGCACCGACAACGCGGCGATGATCGGTATTCTCGCCGAGCGGAAGCTTTTGGCGGGCGCCGCCGGCCCGGAGTTTGATGGCGACATCGCACCGGGTTGGGCGTTGGCCTGAACGGATAGAGATTTCGCGTCAGTGCGTCTCCATTTTCCACTCATCGTTTATCTTCCGAAAGCGCATGGTTTCAGGAGGCACGCCGGGCACTATTTCCACTTGCAACTCGATGCTATTGTCTGACGCTTGCTCCCGGCTGACGACGCGCATGCCAACCAGGCTTTCGCTGCTCTTAAAGAATTCCTCCATCGAGTCTCCGGATTTCTCAATCTCCCGCTGGAATCCTTGGGCGGTCTCAGGCGTGAATGACTGCGTAATGACTCTGAGATCCCGGTTCTGAATTGCCCAAAGCATGGTTTCAATTGTGGCTTCGGGAGTGTTGTATCCAAGTTTGCGGGCTTGGGACTTTCGAATGTAGCCAGCCGGTAACGCGGCTGCGCCGGGGACGTTTGTGCCTCGGGTGGTGAGCTCGAACTGGAGGCGGTTGTTCTCGAGATGCGCATTGGCGAGTTCGTGTTTGCGATTTCCCAAACGGGTGACCTCGGCGCGGAGTTGCAACAACTCGATCGAAGTCGAGTGGGAGTTTTGCTTGGAATCCGGCGGTGCGGCTGGAGCGACCGTCAGCGAGACTTCAACCGGTTCGGTCAGTCGCGCCAAGACCTGCGTCCGTTCCGCCCTCAATGTGGCGACCTGGTTTTGCCGCAGTGAAACCGCCACCACCATCGCTAGGCCCACCGCGACACAGAGGCTTATCGGGATGACGCGGCGCATATCAGTACTCCAGATAAAGTTTCCCGTCCCGTTCCTTGAACCAATCGGGGTGCTTTTTGCCGATCTCGCTCTGAACGCTGCCATCACATAAACCGACGTGTCCGTGGATCGGACAGCGGGAAAGTACCCGTTGCGGTTCACTTTCGGCATTGGTGGCGGATGGAGTGAAGTATTCGTAGGTGCAATTGGCGGTGGAGAAAACCGCCCAACTTTTTGCCACAACCCGATTGGTATCCGCCGGGCAAACCAGAATTTTTGGGGTGTTCAGTTCGTTGGACATGGAAAGTGAATCCGGCGGAAGGGCATCGTTATGGTCCACGGCCCAAATACGTACCGCCAATCCAAACTGTTTCAGATTATTAATACACGCGATGGCCAGCGCCTTCTCTTTTGCCTTCGCAAGGGCGTCGAGTTCTTCCTGAGTCAAAGTCGGTGGCGCGTTCAGTTTGGCACGCAACTCTTCATTTCCTTTCTGCACCTGCTCCAAATCAGCTACCTCGGCGGTGAGTTGGGTCGCCAGCTGTTTCAATCGCTCGATCTCCGCCGGTTCATTCCCGGCCAAATTGGCTGAGGCATCGGTGCGGATTTCATCTGTAGTTGGTGTTGCACCAGCGATTGCTTGTGCGGCGGGAAGATCCTTTGACAGCGTGTGAATAGACTCTCGCAAATCGTTGATCTCCGCCTGTTGAAGTGCCAGCACCACGGCACAGATCAACGAAGCGGCTGCGGGAATAAACAGCGGCCACCAACGACGCAGCCATCCTTCCGAAGCGATTGAAATTGGCCTCGAGTTTAACGGCGTGTCCGCACCAGGCGAAGGCACGCGGGCGGTCAGTTGGCTTTTCAACCCCGCCGGCGGTAGAGGCTTCGGGGCACGGCGCAGCAGACGTTCAATCTCTTGTTCGTTCGGATTCATACAATGTATGCGCTAAAAAGTGGTTTGGTTAAGCAGGAATCTTCGGCGGCCTTCTTTTGCAATGCGACCAGCGCCTGGCGCAGCCGATATTT